>CALLYR010000303.1 GCA_937859005.1 uncultured Paracoccus sp.
TGTCCGCCGATTTGTCCTTGGCCATGTTCACTTGTCCAGCAGTTCGGTCTTGTTCAGCAGACCGGCATCCATCCCCGGCGTCTTCTCGATCTTCGCGGCCCCGACCTCGCGTTCGATGGCGGCCTCGGCCCGGTCGCGGCGGACCTGGACGGCCAGCTCGTCCTTGACCTCCTCGAACTCGGGCGGAGTCATGGTGCGGGAATCGTTCAGCTTGATGATGTGCCAGCCGAACTGCGACTGGACAGGCTTCGACACCTCGCCCTTCTTCAGCGCCACCACGGCATCCCCAAAGGGCTTGACCATCATGTCAGGCGCGAACCAGCCAAGATCGCCCTTGTTCGGGCCGCTGTTGTCAGTGGACCGCTCCTCGGCCAGCTTGCCGAAATCGGCGCCCTTGGCCAGTTCGTCCGCGATGGCCTTGGCCGCGTCTTCGGTTTCGACCAGGATATGGGCGGCGTTGTATTCGGTCTTGGGCTCGGCCCCGGCAGGGAAGATCTTGCCATAGACGGCGCGCAGCTCGTCCTCGGTCGGCTCGGCCCCGGCGATGCGCTCCAGTGCCGCGCCGGAGAGATAGGCGCGGCGGTCGATTTCCAGCGCGGCCTTGTCGCGCGGCGTCATCTGCCCTGCGCCCAGTTGGGCGACTGCGGTCTGGCGAATCATCTGGTCCAGCATCAGGTCCCACAGCGCCGCATCCGGCATCCCGGCGGCCTGTTCGTGCAGCCCGGACTTCATCGCGATCATCTGGCCCAGGGTGATCGGTTCGCCGTTGACAGTCGCGACCACGGTTTCGGCCGAGGCAGAACCGGTCGCCGGGGCAGGGGCCGCCTCGGCAGGAGCCGTGGCCGTTTCGGCCGGGGCAGAAGCCGCGGGCTGGGCCGCGTCGCCCGTGGAGGGCGCAATTGCGGTCTGCGCGAAAGCGGGCAGCGCCGTCCCGATGGTCAGGGCCAGCACGGCGAAATCGAAGGGTCGAAGCATGAAGAAATCCCTTTTGCGGTCTGGCGCATGACGGCCTGTTGACCGGGCGCGAGCGTTGACAGTGATCGGGCCGGGCCCTACATCCGGCGCAACCGAAAATGCGCGCCCGCCGCCGATTTTCCGGCCTGTTGATAGGGCAAGGCCGTCGGTCGGGGCAAGTGGGGCCGAGGCCCCGGCGCTTAAGCAGACAGGACATCATGCTCGGCATCGGAAATCTGGCAAAAAAGGTCTTTGGGACGCCCAATGACCGCAAGGTGAAATCGGTCCGCCCGCTGGTGGCGCAGATCAGCGCGCTCGAACCGCAGTTCCAGCAGATGTCGGACGCCGACCTGATCGGCAAGACGCGCGAGTTGCAGGGCCGCGCCCAGTCCGGCGAGGACCTGGACCGCCTGCTGCCCGAAGCCTTCGCCAACTGCCGCGAGGGGGCCCGCCGCGCCCTTGGCCTGCGCGCCTTCGACACGCAGCTGATGGGCGGGATCTTCCTGCATCAGGGCAATATCGCGGAAATGAAGACGGGCGAGGGCAAGACCCTGGTCGCGACCTTCCCGGCCTATCTGAACGCGCTGGCGGGCAAGGGCGTCCACATCGTCACCGTCAACGACTATCTCGCCAAGCGCGACGCCGAATGGATGGGCAAGGTCTTCGCGGCGCTGGGAATGACCACCGGCGTCGTCTATCCGTTCCAGCAGGACACTGAGAAGCGCGCGGCTTACCGCGCCGATGTGACCTATGCCACCAACAACGAGCTGGGCTTCGACTATCTGCGCGACAACATGAAGGGCAGCGTCGAGGAAATGACCCAGCGCGGCCATTTCTTCGCCATCGTGGACGAGGTGGACAGTATCCTCATCGACGAGGCGCGCACCCCCCTGATCATTTCCGGCCCCAGCCAGGACCGCAGCGAGCTTTATCGCACGCTGAACGAATTCATCCCCGAACTGGGACCGCAGCATTTCACGCTGGACGAAAAGACCCGCAACGCCACCTTTACCGAGGACGGCAACGAATATCTGGAACGCCGCCTGCAAGAGGCGGGCATCCTGCCGCAGGGGCAGACGCTTTACGACCCTGAATCGACGACCATCGTCCACCACGCCAACCAGGGCCTGCGCGCCCACAAGCTGTTCCACCGCGACCAGAACTATATCGTCAAGGACGGCGAGGTGGTGCTGATCGACGAATTCACCGGCCGCATGATGGCGGGCCGCCGCCTGTCGGACGGGCTGCACCAGGCGATCGAGGCGAAGGAGGGCGTGGACATCCAGCCCGAGAACGTGACGTTGGCCAGCGTGACCTTCCAGAACTATTTCCGGCTTTACGAAAAGCTGGCGGGCATGACCGGCACGGCCGTGACCGAGGCCGAGGAGTTCATGGAAATCTACAAGCTGGGCGTGGTCGAGGTGCCGACCAACCGGCCCGTCGCGCGGGTGGACGAACACGACCGCGTCTATCGCACCGCCGCCGAGAAATACGCCGCCGTGATCGAGGCGATCAAGGATGCCCATGCGAAGGGCCAGCCGATGCTGGTCGGCACCACCTCGATCGAGAAATCGGAAATGCTGTCCGCGATGCTGCAGCGCGAGGGCATCCCCCACAACGTCCTGAACGCCCGCCAGCACGAACAGGAGGCCCAGATCGTCGCCGATGCGGGCAAGCCCGGCGCCGTGACCATCGCGACCAACATGGCCGGCCGCGGCACCGACATCCAGTTGGGCGGCAACGTGGAAATGAAGGTGCTGGAGGCGCTTGCCGCCGACCCGCAGGCCAATCCCGACGAGCTGCGCGCCCGCATCGAGGCTGGTCACGCCGAGGACAAGAACCGCGTCCTGGGCGCGGGGGGACTGTTCGTGCTGGCGACCGAACGCCACGAATCGCGCCGTATCGACAATCAGCTTCGCGGCCGCTCGGGCCGTCAGGGCGATCCGGGACGGTCACTGTTCTTCCTGTCGCTGGAAGACGACCTGATGCGGATCTTCGGTTCGGAACGGCTGGACAAGGTGCTGTCCACCCTTGGCATGAAAGAGGGTGAGGCGATCGTCCACCCCTGGGTGAACAAGTCGCTGGAACGCGCGCAGGCCAAGGTCGAAGGGCGCAACTTTGACATCCGCAAGCAGTTGCTCAAGTTCGACGACGTGATGAACGACCAGCGCAAGGCGATCTTTTCCCAGCGCCGCGAGATCATGGAATCGGACGACGTGTCCGACATCGCCGCCGACATGCGCCATCAGGTGATCGACGACCTGATGGACGAATACATGCCCGAACGCGCCTATGCCGAACAGTGGAACACCGTCGGGCTGAAGGCCGCGGTGATCGAGCGGCTGAACATGGACCTGCCGATTCAGGACTGGGCCGCCGAAGAGGGCGTCGATCAGACCCGGATGCGCGAGCGCATCACCGAGGCGACCGACGCCTATATGGCCCAGAAGGCCCAGCAGTTCGGCCCCGAACAGATGGCCCAGATCGAAAAGCAGGTCCTGCTGCAGCAGATCGACGGCAAGTGGCGCGAGCATCTGGTCACACTGGAGCATCTGCGGTCCGTCGTGGGCTTTCGGGGCTATGCCCAGCGCGACCCGCTGTCGGAATACAAGACCGAGGCCTTCCAGCTGTTCCAGAACCTGCTGGACGGGCTGCGCGGGGACGTCACGCAGAACCTTGCCCGCATCCGCCCGCTGACCGATGCCGAGCGCGAGGAAATGATGCGCCAGTATCAGGCGCAACTGGCCGCGCAGGCTGCAGCGTCGCAGGCCAGCCACGAGCAGGCGCAGGGGGGCGAGCCATCCGCCCATGCGCCGGGCTTCGACCCCGACGATCCCACCACCTGGGGCGATCCGGCCCGCAACGACCCGTGCCCGTGCGGCTCGGGCGAGCGGTTCAAGAACTGTCACGGCCGTCTGGTCTGAC
>CALLYR010000304.1 GCA_937859005.1 uncultured Paracoccus sp.
GTCAGCGTCGATTTCCCGCAGCCCGATTCGCCCACCAACCCCACCGATTCGCCGTCTGCGACGGTGAAGCTGACCCCGTCCACCGCGCGCAGCACCGGATGGGGGGCAAGGGGTTTCGGGCGCGGCAGGGTGTATTGGCGCATGGCGCCCAAGACGCGCAGGATCGGCCGGTCGCCGCCCCGCGCGCCCGAATGTTCCGGCTGATGGCGGGCGGCGGCGAACAGCATGCGGGTATAGGGGTGGGATTGGGTGCGGAACAGCGCCTCGGTTTCGCCCGATTCCACGATGCGGCCCTGCTGCATGACGGCGACGCGATGGGCGACACCCGCCACCACCGCCAGGTCGTGGGTGATGAGCAACAGCGCCATGTTTTCGTCCCGCACCAGCCCGGACAGCAGATCCATGATCTGCGCCTGCGCGGTCACGTCCAGCGCCGTCGTCGGTTCGTCCGCGATCAGCGCGTCCGGCGCATTCGCGATGGCGATGGCGATGGCCACGCGCTGGCGTTGGCCGCCGGACAGTTCGTGCGGGAACAGCGTCAGGGGAAAGCGCGGCGCGGGCAGGCCCACGCGGTCCAGCCTTTCGCGGGCACGGGCCAGCGCGGCCCGGCGGTCCATGCGGTGATGGCGGACCAGCACCTCGGCCACCTGGTCGCCGATGGTCATCAGGGGATTCAACGCCGTCATCGGTTCCTGAAAGATCATCCCGATGCGGCGCCCGCGCAGGCGGCAGAGGTCAGGCTCGGCCATGTTCAGCAGGTTCCGGCCGTCGAGCAGCACCTGCCCCCGCGCCTCGGCTCCGTCCGGCAGCAAGCCGATCACGGCGAGCGCGGTCATCGACTTGCCCGAGCCGCTTTCGCCCACCAGCCCGGTGACGGTGCCGGGGCGCAGGGTCAGGTCGACGTCGGCCAGCACCTCGCGCCCGTGGATCGCCACCGACAGGCCGCGCAGCTCGATCATGCCAGCCGCGCCTTCAGCCGAGGGTCCAGCGCGTCGCGGAAGCCGTCGCGCAGCAGGTTCAGTCCCAGCACCGTCAGCACGATGGCAAGGCCGGGGATGACCGCGACGTGGGGGGCGATGGTGACCATCGTCTGCGCCTCGGCCAGCATCCGGCCCCAGCTTGGGGTGGGGGGCTGCGCGCCAAGGCCGACATAGGACAGCCCCGCTTCCGCGAGGATGCCCAGCGAGAACTGGATCGTCCCCTGCACGATCAGCAGGTTGGCGATGTTGGGCAGGATATGTTCGACGCTGATCCGGGCCGCGCCCTTGCCCGCCACCTGCGCCGCGCGGATGTAGTCGAGCGTCCAGACCGGCAGCGCACCCGCGCGCGTGACGCGGGCGAAGACGGGGATGTTGAAGATCCCGATGGCCAGGATCGCGTTCAGCGCCGACGGCCCGAAGGCCGCCGTGATCAGGATCGCGATCACCAGCGAGGGGAAGGCAAAGATCAGGTCGTTGCCCCGCATCACCAGATCGTCCAGCAGACCGCCCCGGTTCGCCGCCGCCAGCAGCCCCAGCGGCACCCCGAACCCCACCCCGATCCCCACCGCGACCAGCGCCACGGCAAGCGAGGTCCGCGCCCCCATCGACAGAAGGTCGCGGCCGAAATGGTCGGTGCCCAGCCAGTGCGCGGGCGACGGCGGCTGCAGCTTGTCCGCGATGCTGACGGCCGTCACGTCGCCCGGCGTCCAGACAAAGGACAGAGCCGCCGCCGCCACCGCGATGCCGGTCAGCACCGCGCCAAGGATCAGGCCACCTCTCATCGCCCGCGCAGCCTCGGGTCCACGGCGGCATAGGCCAGATCGACAAGGAAGGTGACAAGGATCACCGCCGCGACCAGTACCAGCACCGCCGACTGCACCACCACCAGGTCGCGCTGGGTGATCGCCTGGAAGATCAGCCGGCCAAGGCCGGGCAGATAGAAGACGTTCTCGATGATGATGGCGCCGGCCAGCAGAAAGGAAAACTGCATCCCCAGGATTGTCAGCACCGGGATCAGGGCGTTGCGCAACGCATGGCGGCGCAGCGCCTGCCCGCGCGTCAGGCCCTTGGCGCGGGCGGTGCGGATATAGTCCTGCCCCAGGGTCTCGATCAGCGCCGACCGCAGCACGCGGGCCAGGATCGCGGCCTGCGGCAGCGCCAGCGCGACCGCGGGCAGGATCAGCGCCTTGAGCGCGGCCCATGGATGCGCCCAGCCGGGAAAGCCGCCCGCCGGCAGCCAGCGCAGGCGCACCGCGAAGACCAGCACCAGCAGCATGGCGAACCAGAAGTTGGGCAGCGCGATGCCCAGCTGCGTGCCCCCCATCACGGCGACATCACCTGCGCGCCCGCGGCGGCTGGCGGCATAGATGCCGACCGGAAAGGCCACCGCCACCGCCAGCCCCAGCGCAAGCACCGCCAGCGGCAGCGACACCTGCAGCCGGTCCCGGATCATCCCCGCGACCGGCGTCTTGTAGGCGAGGCTGGTCCCCA
>CALLYR010000305.1 GCA_937859005.1 uncultured Paracoccus sp.
CGCGGCGCGGTCGGCGTGAAACAGCGCCTCGGCCATCACCAGCCCCAGCACCCGGTCCCCCAGGAACTCCAGCCGCTGGTTGTCGGGCCGGGTGGCCGATGACAGGCTGCCATGCGTCAGCGCCCGGATCAGCAGTTCAGGGCGCGCGAAATCATGCCCCAGCCGGGCGGAAAATTCGCGCAGGTCGCCCGCCAGCTTCAATGCACCGCCTTGAAGAAGCGGTCCGGCCGCCAGGTCCAGACATACAGCAGCGACCGTCCGGCGGACGAGAACATCACCCGGTCCGCGCGCCCGATCAGATATTCTGCCGGAACGAAGCCCAGGCCGCCTGCGATGGCGGGCACACGGCTGTCTTCGGAATTGTCGCGGTTGTCGCCCATGAAGAAGTAATGCCCTTCCGGCACCGTGAAGACCGGCGTGTCGTCCAGCATCCAGCCGTCCACGATGTTCAGCACGTCATGGCTGGTCCCATTGGGCAGGCTTTCGGTGAAGCGGGGCTTTTCGCAAGAACCCCCTTCGGCCACCGGCTCGTTGGCGCAGCGCGGCATCAGTTGCTGCGGTCCCTGCGGTGCCTTGGGTTCGACAAAGATGCCGTTCGGCACCGTCGGCACGGGCTCTCCGTTCAGGATCAGTTGGCCGCCCCGGACCTGCACGGTGTCGCCGGGCAGGCCGATCACCCGCTTGATGAAATCGACGCCGCGGGTCGGGTGGCGGAAGACGACCACATCGCCGCGTTCGGGATCGTCGCCCAGGATGCGGCCGGAAATCGGGCAGATCGAGAATGGGCAGGAATGGCGGGAATAGCCGTAGGCCATCTTGTTGACGAACAGGAAATCCCCGATCAGCAGCGTGTCCTTCATGCTGCCCGAGGGAATCCAGAACGGCTGGAAGAACAGGGTGCGGAACACGCCGGCAATGACCAGCGCCCAGAAAACGGTCTTGACCGTTTCCCAAAGTCCGCCTTCTTTCTTCGCGGTGCTGCTACGCGCCATCTCGCCTCTCTGGGGTTCCTTCGGAATGCCGGTTCATGGGGGCGCGAGGGGGGTGAAGTCAAGGTTTCGCGGCATCCGTCCGGTTGTCGCCGGGATCGTTGTGGGGCCGCGCCTCGATCACGACGAAGGCCTGCGCCCAGGGGTGGTCGTCGGTCAGGGTGACATGGACGACCGCCCGGTGGCCCGCGGGCGTCATCGCGGCCAGCCGGTCGGCGGCCCAGCCGGAAAGGCGCATGGTCGGCTGGCCGCTGGCCAGGTTGGCCACCGCCATGTCCTTCCAGGCAATCCCCATGGCAAGCCCGGTGCCCAGCGCCTTGCTGCACGCCTCCTTGGCCGCCCAGCGTTTCGCCAACGTCGCCGCCTCGTGCGGGCGGCGGGCGGCGCGGGCCAGTTCGATTTCGGTGAAGACACGCTGCCGGAAGCGGTCGCCGTGGCGCGCCAGCACCGCGGCGATGCGGTCGATATTGGCCAGATCGGTGCCGATGCCGAGGATCATGGTCCGATTGCCTTGATCTCGTGAGGAGCGAGAAACCCGGCCGCCCAATCGGGCGGCAGCGGCCAGTGGCGGATGCCCTCGTCCCGCCAGCCTGCCGCCGTCTCGTCCATGGCGCCCCGCTCGCGCACCCACGCAAGCAGCGCGTCATGAGGATAGACGAACACCCGCCCGCCCTGGCGGAAAGCGATGTGAATGCCCTTGTCCAGATATTTCCGGTCGAGCGTCAGCCGCGCCTTGAGCTGCACCCGCAGCACGGTTGCGCCGTCGATATGACAGGCGAGAAAATCGGCGCCCTGCCAGTCGTCGCTCAACCACATGGAATGATAGCCATAGTCGGCAAGCCGGGCGGCGATCTTCTGGAAATTATAGATCTCCTTCTGACGCGCATTCAGCGCCGCATAGGCGATTGGGGAAAAGCTCATTCCTGCCGCGCCGCGTCCATCCGCGCCCGCATCTCGGCGATGGCGGGGCCGAGACCGGTAAAGATCGATTCGGCGATCAGGAAGTGGCCGATGTTCAGTTCGCGAAGCTGGGGCAGCGCGGCGATGGGTCCCACGGTGTCGAAGGTCAGCCCATGGCCCGCATGGACCTCCAGCCCCAGGCGGTCGGCCAGCCGCGCGCCTTCGGCCAGCCCCGCCAGTTCGGCATCGCGATCCGCGGTCCGGCCTTCGGTGTCGTAATCGCAATAGGCCCCGGTGTGCAGTTCGACCACCGCGGCCCCGATGCGGGCGGCGGATTCGATCTGGCGGGGGTCGTGGCCGATGAACAGCGACACCCGGCAGCCCGCATCCCGCAGGGGGGCGATGAAATCGGCCAGCCGGGATTCGTCCCCCGCGACATCGAGGCCGCCTTCGGTCGTGCGCTCCTCGCGCTTTTCGGGGACGATGCAGACGGCGTGCGGGCGGTGGCGCAGGGCGATGGCCTGCATTTCCGCGGTCGCGGCCATTTCCAGGTTCAGCGGCAGGGTCAACGCCTGCATCAGC
>CALLYR010000306.1 GCA_937859005.1 uncultured Paracoccus sp.
GAGGTGCTGCGGTCGATGGCTCGCGCCTGGGAGGGGGCGACCGCGCGCCTGCTGCGTCAGGCCAAGGGCGCGCCCACTGACGCGCCGCTGGGGCTGGTCGTGCAGGACATGGCGCTGGCGCTGGGGCCGGGTGTCACGGGGTCGGGCACGATCCAGTTCATCGACAGCGTGACCGGCGCCCCCCGCATCACCGGACGTTTTCGCGGCCAGACCCAGGGCCGTGCGGTCCGGTCGGACGCCGAGGCGTTGTTCCTGACGCTGGACCCCCGCGGCCCCTCGCTGGAGGAAACCGCGCCTGCGGTCTTTGCCGATCTGGTCCGTTTCGGCGTCGCGGCCCGCGAACGCCTGCGCGAGGAAATGCAGATCGAATTCGTGGTCGCCGACAGCCGGCTGGCGATCATCGACGCCTGCCGGGTGCAGCGGTCGTCGCGCGCCAGCGTGCGCATCGCGGTGGCGCTTGCCCGCGACGGCATCATCCCCCCCGAAGAGGCGGTGATGCGCGTCCAGCCTCGTGCGCTGTCCGATCTGCTGCATTACCAGGTCGATCCGCGCGCGCCCCGCGACGTGATCGCCCGCGGCATGGCGGCCAGCCCCGGCGCCGCCACCGGCCGCATCGTGTTCACCGCCGCCGCCGCCCAGGCCGCGCAGGCGCGCGACGAACGCTGCGTGCTGGTCCGGTCGGAAACGGTCCCCGAGGATATTCGCGGCATGCACGCATCCGTCGGCGTGCTGACCGAACGCGGCGGCATGACCAGCCACGCCGCCGTGATCGCGCGCGGACTCGGGTTGCCCTGCATCGTCAGCGCATCCGGCATCCAGATTGACGCCCGCGCCCGCGTCATGCGCGCAGGCCCCCGCGTCTTCCGCGAGGGCGAGGAGATCACCATCGACGGCACCTCGGGCGAGGTGCTGGCGGGGGCTGCGGAAATGCTGGAACCGGCGCTGGACGACAGCTTCACCCAACTGCTCGACTGGGCCGACGGATTCCGCACGATCGGGGTGCGCGCCAACGCCGACACCCCCGAGGATGCGCGCACCGCCTGCTTGTTCAAGGCGCAGGGCATCGGCCTGTGCCGGACCGAGCACATGTTCTTTGACGAGGCGCGCCTGCCCGCCATGCGCGAGATGATCTTTGCCGACAGTGCCGAGGACCGCCGTCTGGCGCTGGACCGGGTGCTGCCGATGCAGCGGCAGGATTTCACGGAACTGTTCCGCATCATGGACGGGCTGCCGGTCACGATCCGCCTGTTCGACCCGCCCCTGCACGAATTCCTGCCCAACGACCGCGAAGGGATGCGCGAACTGGCGGAATCGCTGGATCTGCCGCTGTCCGACGTGGTCCGCCGGGTCGAGGCGCTGGGCCAGTACAACCCGATGCTGGGCATGCGCGGCGTGCGGCTGGGCATCACCATGCCCGAGATCTATGAAATGCAGGCCCGCGCCATCTTCGAGGCCGCCGTCGCCACCGCGCGGCAGGGGCGGGGGGTGGTGCCGGAAATCATGATCCCGCTGGTCAGCGCCCGGCGCGAGGTCGAACTGATCCGGCATCTGGTGGACAGCGTGGCCGCCGCCGTCAGGTCAGAACAGCGCGCCGATTTCGCCTATCGCCTGGGGGTGATGGTGGAAACGCCGCGCGCGGCGCTGCGGGCGGGCGACATCGCGGAACATTGCGCGTTCCTGTCCTATGGCACGAACGACCTGACCCAGATGACCTATGGGCTGTCGCGCGACGACGCCGCGCGCTTCATGGGCAGCTATCTGGGGCAGGGCGTCTATCCCGAGGATCCGTTCCACACGCTGGATGAGGAAGGCGTGGGCGAACTGGTCCTGACCGGGACGCAGCGCGCCCGCGAACGGCGGCCCGACATCACCGTGTCGCTGTGCGGGGAACATGGCGGCAATCCCCGGACCATCGCCTTCTGCCTGCGGGCGGGGCTGGATTATGTCAGCTGCTCGCCTTTCCGCGTACCGGTCGCGCGGCTCGCCGCAGCGCAGGAATCGATTCTTCTGCGGCGCGAGCAGACGGGATTCGTCGGGTTGAGCGACCTGTAACCCAAGGTTGTTTCCTGCGGGTTCCTGCCGATCCTGCGGAATCCCGTCGGCGGCATGATGCCGAAAATGCCCGATTTGGACCGGGTTCCACCGCTCACGCCCCCGTGGGGTAGCGGCAGGGGGGGTAATTCCTGCAACTGCGCCCGAACGACCCGCAAGCTGCCTGCGGCGGGTCCTGCTCGGAAACGATACAGGAACGACCCCCCCATGTCCCAGATTCTGTCGTGGATCGCGCGCGTCGGCGTATGTGTTGCCGTTGCTTTGCCGGTGATTTCGTCCCCCGTCAACGCCGAAACCTCGCGCGAGGTTTCCTATGCCGAACGCGCGGCGCAATCGCAACGCCGCACCGCGGAACGCATGGCCGTGCAGACCGGCGGCCCCGAGCGGCTTTATCAGGCCAAGGCCGGGGGCGGATCGGGGGCGCTGAAGTGCCTGACCGAAGCCGTCTATTTCGAGGCCCGCGGCGAGTCCCTGAGCGGCCAGCGCGCCGTCGCCGAGGTGATCCTGAACCGCGTCGATCACCCCAGCTTTCCGCGGTCGGTCTGCGGGGTCGTGAACCAGCCCAGCCAGTTCAGCTACAAGGGCGGCAACCTGCGCATCCGCGACCGCGGCGCATTCGCCCGCGCGCAGAAGATCGCGCAGGATGCGCTGGCGGGCGCGCCGCGCAACCTGACCAGTGGCGCGACCTATTTCCACACGACCGCCGTGCGTCCGTCCTGGTCGCGCAAGTTCGTCCGCACGACCCGGATCGGCAGCCACATCTTTTACCGCCGCGGCAGCTCGCAGCGGGTGGCGTCGAACTGAGCCTCCACGCTTCGCACGGAATGAACGGCCCCGCCCTTGCAGCGGGGTCTTGTTCGTTTCACAGATGCGGCATGGACCAGCCCGACCGCATCCACCTGCGCGATTACATCGTCACCGCCGACATCGGCGCCTTTCAGACCGAACGAGGCCAGCCGCAGCGGCTGCGTTTCGGCGTCAACGTCGATCTGGCCGAACCCGCCGCGGGCGTGGGCGATCAGGTGGACCGCATCCTCAGCTATGACGTGCTGACCGGGGCGGTGGCGGCGGCGCTGGCGGACGAACGTTACAACCTGCTGGAAACGCTGGCCGAACGGATCGCGGCGCAGGTGCTGGACCATCCCCGTGCGGCGCAGGTGACGGTGACGGTGGAAAAGCTGGACCGCATCCCCGGCGCGCTGGGCGTAACGCTGGTGCGCCGCGCGGGCCGGGTCCGGGCGCAGCCGGTCGCCGCCCGTCCGGTCGTGCTGTTCATGGGGGCCGATGCGCCGCTGCCGCCCGGCCCGGTGGTCGTCGTCCCCGATGCCCCCGGCCTGGCCCTGCCTGCGGGCGGCGACGCGCGGCGGATCGCGCTGCTGGCGCTGGACCAAGCCGCCTGGGCGCTGGCCGGGCGGCTGGGGGT
>CALLYR010000307.1 GCA_937859005.1 uncultured Paracoccus sp.
GCGGCCCGACCAGGTCTGCGAGCGGTCGTCGGGATGGGCGTATTTCGGGGCCCCTGCCGGCGCCGCCGCAGCGCGGCGGCCGCGCCCCGCCCGCGCCCCCGTCAGATCGGCCAGGTTGAAGCCGAACTGCTTCGCCGCCTGTTCGGCCGCCGTCAGCGCCTCGCGTCTGCGCCGGCCTTCATAGGATTCAATCGCCCTGTCGAGCCGCGTGCGAAGCCCGCGCAGATCGTCCAGGGACATTCCGTCCAGATCGATATCCATTCCAGGTTTTCCCGTATTGTTGTTTTACTGCGGCATTCAAAATGCCTCGTGACGGGACAGGTTTCAAGATACCGATTCTATTTCGGACTGCGCTTGGCAAGGATACGCTGCAATGTGCGGCGGTGCATGTGCAATCGGCGGGCGGTTTCGCTGACATTGCGGTCGCATTGCTCATAGACGCGCTGGATATGTTCCCAGCGGACCCGGTCGGCCGACATCGGATTTTCGGGCGGCGGCGGCAACATGCCGGGATCGGCCAGAAGCGCCCGCATCACATCGTCGGCATCCGCGGGCTTTGACAGGTAATCCGTGGCGCCCATCTTGACCGCCGCGACCGCGGTCGCGATCGCGCCATAGCCGGTCAGCACGACGATGCGCGCATCCGCGCGCAGCGCGCGCAGCACGTCCACCACATCCAGACCGTTGCCATCCTCGAGCCGCAGATCGATCACGGCATAGGCGGGCGGCGCCAGCGCCACCTCGTCGCGCGCGGCGGCGACGCTGGTGGCGACGCGGGTGCGAAAGCCCCGCCGCTCCATCGCGCGGGCCAGACGCGTGACGAACACCTCGTCGTCATCCACCAGCAGCAGGCTGGGATCCGCGCCGATCCGCGGGGATGGGTCTTCGGACATGACACCTCCGTCCATTGTCGCCCGCTCATAGGGCGAAATGGCAGCAGGCGTCAAATCCTGACAGGATTCAATCCTGTCGGTCGTCAGATCCGGTCAGGCGGCGCCCACGAAACAGGCGACGCGGTCGGCCATCTCCCCGGGGCTGACATCGCGGCCAAAGAAATCGACGGTGCCGTGACCGGGCAGGACCAGGAAGGTATTGGTCATGTGATCGACCAGATAGTTTTCCTTGTCCTCCTGATCGTTGAGCTTGAAGTAATGGCGCCAGCCTTTCGCCACGGCGGCGATCTCATCCTCGCTGCCGGTCAGACCGATCATGCGCGGATGCAGCGCATCGGTGAAGCTGCGCAGCTGTTCGGGGGTATCGCGGCGCGGATCGACGGAAATGAACACCGGCGTCGCCTCGATCCCGCGTTCTTCCAGCAGATCGACGGCGGCGGCATTGCGGGCGCTGTCCAGCGGGCAGACATCGGGGCAGAAGGTATATCCCAGATACATGAGGGACGGCTTTGCAAAGACCTGCCGGTCGGTGACACGCTCTCCGTTTTCGTCGGTCAGGGTGAAAGGCACGCCCAATGCGCCGGCGCCCCCCGCCACCGTCCCGCGCCGGCAGCCGGCAAAACGGTCGGCCTCGGGCTTCAGCCACAGCCAGCCCCCGACCAGCACCAGAATGGCCGCCAGAGCGCCCCAGATCATGATCCGCCGGTCCGCCATGTCATCCCCCTTGTTGAAGCCGTGCTGCCGCGTCGCTATCAAGTCCGGGTTGCAGGATGCAAGGCGCCATGATGCCGCTGGGACTGATCAATCTGCGCGCCGCCCTGGGCGCGGATGCGCAACCCGACCCGATCCGGCCGCGCACGCTGATCGCGCTGCGCTGGGTCGCGCTGGCGGGCCAGCTGGCGGCGGTGGCCGGCGGGCTGGCGATGGGGGCGCGCTTCGCGCTGGCCCCGGTGCTGGCGGTGGTCGCGGCCTCGGCGGCGCTGAACCTGTGGCTGGGCCGGTCGGGACAGGCCCGCATCACCGGCCCGCAGGCGCTGGGACAGCTGTCCTTCGACACCGTGC
>CALLYR010000308.1 GCA_937859005.1 uncultured Paracoccus sp.
CCCCCACGCTGGCCCGCGCCCGCGCCGTCGGGCTGGATGCGGCGGCGTGTCTGGCGGACAACGACGCCCACAGCTTCTTTGCCGCGCTGGGGGATCAGGTCGTGACCGGCCCCACGCTGACCAATGTCAACGATTTCCGCGCGCTGCTGATCGGATGGGCGTAAGGCTCAGCGCCGGGCCAGCCGCTCGATGCGGGAAGACAGCGCGGCGAAGCGCCCCCGCTTGCAGGTCAGCCCCTCATGGACGGCATGGGCCGTCCGCGCCCAATGAACATAAAGGCCCGGCTGCCACATGGCGCCGGGCCAGCCACGGCATCCGGTGCGACCCGCGGCCGATCGCGGCGCCGCAGCGATAGACCAGCCGCCAAAGGGACGACCCGCGTGACCGGCCGAATGCCGCGCCGGGTCCAGGTCAGCCAATAGGCCAGCCCCTCGCGCCGCTGGCGAAAGCCCGCAGCCTGGGTGTCCGCGACGGAATCGGCATCGACCCGCTGCAACTCCAGCCGTCCGCCCGCGCGGCCCTCGTCGATCAGGCGCTGGACCAAGGGCGCGCACACGACCACGACATTCGTGCCCCGCCCGTCTCCGAGAAACAGGGTTCCACCCAGGCATCGCCGAAGCTGACATCGGCAGTTTCCGCCACCACGTCATCGCACCAGTTGCAGGCGGGATTCTGGAAATAACCCGCCCCCCAATCGCCGTCCGCCAGATGCCACCAGTCCTGCTGGACGCTGTGGCCATCATCCAGCGTCAGATGCGCGGTATACCAGTTGGCGGGGCGCCCTTCGTCCTTGCGGCGGTATTCGACCGCGCGGATGCGATCCGGGTCCGCGCCCAGTTGCCAGGCAAAGCTGGTGACGAACCGCGCGCTTTTCATATGGCGGCAGAACAGGCCCGGCAGATGGGTGATGCGCCTGGCCAGGACGGCATCCTGCGCGCGGGCCAGATGCACCGCCTTGATGAAGCAGGGAATCCCCACCACGGCATAGCGGCCGGGCGTGGCGCGGACCTGATCCAGCACCCCGGCCAGATGGAGGGGGTGATAGCGGGATTTCGCCCCCGCCAGCGGATCGTCCGTTGCCCGCGAGATGCGATAGCCGAAGAAGGGCTGCCCGGATGGACATGCAGGATGTCGTCCACATGACCCCGGCGCAGCAGTTCCACTGCTACCCAGCTGACCATGCCGCCGGAACTGCCCTGCGCGCGGAACGGCGGCTCGGCCGCGGCCCTGACATAGCAGCCGATGTGGCGTCCGATCCCGCCGTCCATCGCGGGGGCGGCGGCGAAGCGGGCGGCGGCGAGGGCGTCCTCATTCACTGCCTGAGGCGAAAACGGGCACAGCGCCGAGAACCGCGCGTCGGGGGTGTCGCGCCACACAGGCGGACCGTCGGGTTTCAACTGGCCGTAGCGGTCCCAGACCATCGTCACGCCCTGTTTCCGCTCGGCGCAGACGCCGCAGCCGATGCACAGGCCCGAGCGCAGGATCTGCCCCGGACTAACCGGCCTGCTCATGCCAGCGCCCTGTCGAGCCATGCGCCGGACTGCGCGCGCAACTCGCGGATGCGCTTGTGAATGGCGGGGGTCGATGGGCGCGGCCAGCAGCGCCGCGACCTCGGCCTCGGGGCGATCCTCGAAGGTCAGGTGCCGTTCCGCGCCCGGCAGGGCGGTCAGGTCGCGCAGCTTGTTCCAGCGGTAATCCGACGGCGCGCAAGCAAGGGGCCGCCCCGTCACCAGCGCAAAGACGCAGCCGTGGAAATAGGTGGTGGCGACCGCGGCAGCCCCCGCGATCAGGGCCGCGAACTCCTCCGGCCCCGCCTCCAGCCGCTGCTCGTCCGCCCAGCCGTTGCAACAGCCGACGCTGACCAGCCGCAGTCCCCGCCTGCGCGCCGCCGTCCGCACCCGGTCCGCGAACCAGTCGGACAGATGATGACCATGGACCAGCACATAGGGCGGCTGATCCGGGGCGGGCGCGATCCGGGGCGGGAACTGCAGCACCGGGTCCAGCACCATCGCGGGGACGCGCCCGGTGGTCGCGGTCACCAGCCTGCGGCTGGTGTCGTCGCGCACCGACAGCGCCGCGAACCCGCGCAGCCGAT
>CALLYR010000309.1 GCA_937859005.1 uncultured Paracoccus sp.
GTCGACGACGAGGACCGCGAGAACGAGGGGGACTTCATCGTCGCGGCCGAGAAGAGCAGGATCGCCGCCAGCGAGGTCGCCAGCACGATCCCGATCCCCGGCAGGGCGCGCGCCACGACCGGGGCCAGCCAGACCTGCGCCGAGGCCCCGAACAGCCGCCGCGTCAGGCCTGCCGCGATATGGCCGCGCCAGTTCATGCCGACCGCGCGCTGCGGTCTTCCGCGCCCAGCCAGACGGCGCGGGCCGCAAGCCAGCCCGACGGGCCGGGCCGGGCCGCGTCCAGACCGGCGGCCAGATGACCCGCGACACGGGCGGCGGCAAGGCTCGCCCCGCCCATCCCCGCGCCTCCCCATTCCGGCGAGGCGCACCATGCGCCGATGACGCCGCCGGGCAGCAGCGACAGCTCGTCCCAGCCGCAGCGCGCATCCCCGGTGGCGGCGATGACGCCGGGATAGGCGGCGGGCCAGCAGGGGGCGCCCCGTGCGGGGGCAGAGGCGACGAGGATCGCGCCCGCGTCGAGCGCATCGGCGCAGGCGTCGCGCAGGACGGTGCGGTCGGCGGCGAGACCCAGGCTCAGCAGAACGATGTCGCATTGCGGCGACAGCCAGCGGATCGCGCGGGCGACCCGGTCGGCGCTGGTCACGGGCCGGTCGCCGAAGACCTGCGCGTGCAGGATGGATGCCACCGGGACCGCGCGCCCGATCACCGCGGCGACTGCCGTTCCGTGGCCCAGGCGGTCGGGATGCGCCTGCCCCCCGCCGTCGGCCAGAAAGGCGCGCGCCCCGGACATCCGGCCCGCAGGCCCGCCGCTGTCCACGATGCCGATCAGGGGCGCGCGCGTTGTCGTCATGTCAGTCGCCGCGCGTGAACATGCGCACCGAGGCCAGCGAGATCGAGGCGCCGTCCGGCATCCTGACCTCGCCCTTGCGTTCCAGCGTCTCGGCGTCATAGGCCGCGACATCCGACAGCGCCCCCCCCAGCCAGACGGTCCTGCCGTCCGACGAGACATTCACCGAATAATAGCTGTGCGGCAGCGGCACCCGCTTGACCGGCTTCGAACTTCCCATGTCGAAGCTCGACAGGAAGTTGTAGGCGCCATAGATGCGGTCCTTGTCCGTCGGGCTGGCCGCCATCGAGAAATAGAAGATGTCGGCGACCTCGACCTCCTGCATCCGCATGTCGCCGCTCTCCAGATCCTGCGTCAGGATTCCCGTGCGGAATGCCGTGGGATCGTCCGCGGGCAGGTCCTTGCGCGCGGCATAGAAGGGCGAAACCATCACGCCGGACTGTTCGAACTGCGACCAGACATCCAGAACGTCGGGCTGGCTGTAACGCTCGGTTTCCCAGTCGTGGATCGGCCTTTCCTCGATCATCCTGCCGGCCGCGTCGAAGACATGCATTTTGCGGCCCATGCCATAGATCTTGCTGCCGTCCTTCGACCACGCGATCAGGGTGATCTGGCGCGGGACCTCGGCCGTGGATTTCAATTCGCCCGTTTCCGCGTCATAGAAGGCGATCCGGGTCGGCTGGACCTGGAATTCGTCCACCAGCATCCTGACCGGGCTCTGATAGACGGCCAGCGTTTTGCCGTCGGGCGACAGGTCCATGCCGAACATGCCCTTGACCCGTTCATCGGCGGTGCTCATCTCGATCCGCCGGATCGTCTCGCCGGATTCCAGATCGACAAAGGCGATGCTTTCCAGCCCGTTCATCAGGACATAAGCGCGGGTGCCGTCCTTGTTGACGACGGGCAGGCCGGGCAGGGGGCCTGCGTTTTCAAGCCGGATCACCTTGTCGACCTTCATCGCCTCGGCATCCACGATCACCAGCTTGTCGGGGCGGGCGGGGACCAGCAGGTAATCGCGGGCCGCGGCGGGACCGGCCAGCAGCAGGGCGGCGATGGCGGTTGCGGTCATGCGTGCAAGCATCGGGATCACCCCTTGGCCTTCGGGAACACGGACTGAAGCTGGCGCCAGTCCTGTTCGACATTGGACGCGGCGTCGGACCAGTTCGGATAGGTGCCCATCGTGTCGGGCACCTGCGCGGGCCACCAGCAGGGGTCGGCGCAGCCGTAAAGGTCGGCCTCCATCGGCTGGCACAGGTTGCCGATGCCGCCGAAGGCGTCGATTTCCCACCCCGGATCGAAGGAGGTCGTGCAGCCCACCATCGAGTTCATGGCGACGACCTCTTCCTCGCGCCCTTCCTCGGCGGCTTCGGAATACTGCTGGGCCTTGGCGTTGAGCGGTGTCAGGTGTTTCATGGCTGGGCTCTCCTCGGCTCCAGGTGATGGCGGAAGAAGGACGGGTTGGCGGCCAGGATGCGGACATAGCTTTCGATGCCGAAATCGACCCAGTCCCGCAGCAGCTCGCAGTAATGGTACACGGGCGCGAAGGGATCGCCCTGGCGGGCATAGCTTTCGTGATAGCAGCCGCCCGCGCAGATCGACCTGATCCGGCAGGTCTTGCAGCCGAAGCTGCTGCGGTCCTGCGCCCCCTCGACAAAGGCCGAAAGCTTCGGCACGTCGATGCCTGTCTCCACATTGCCATAGGTCGGCTGGTTCGAGCCGACGAAGCGGTGGCACAGATGCAGGTCGCCCGCCTTGTCCACGGCCAGCAGCCCCAGCCCGGCCCCGCAGGGCACCGCCTTCTTCATCCCCTGCGCGATGTCGGACAGCAGCTGGTGCATGTTGGAAAATCCGATGCTCTCGCCCCGGATCGCGGCCTCGACATAGCGCCGGCCCAGCGTCTTCATGTCCTCGAAGACCCCCTTCAGCATGTCGCCCTGAAGGTTGAAGACCGCGATCGGCCCCGAGGTCGCGGGGCCGAAGCCCACCTCGGCAAAGCCAAGGTCGTTCTTCAGGTGGTCGTGGATCGCCAGCACGTCGGTCACGCCCGCCGTCAGCGTGACCCGTGCGCCCACGGGCCGGGCGTTGTAGCGCGACAGCAGCATCCGCACCTTGCCCGCCACCACGTCATAGGTGCCGCGCCCGCCGACCGTCCGGCGGTTCCGGTCGTGCAGCGCGCGCGGGCCGTCCATGCTGACCGTGATGCCGACGCGGTGGGCGTTGAGCCAGTCCACGATACCTTCCGTCAGCAGCGTGGCGTTGGTCGTCAGCGAGAAATCGACCGCCTTGCCCAGTTCCGCCACGCGGGCCTCGGTGTAATCGACCACCTGCCGGATCAGGGGCATGTTCGACAGCGGCTCGCCGCCGAAGAAGACGACATTGATCTTGTCGCGCCCGGCGGCCTGCGCCAGCAGCAGCTCGATGGCCGAGCGGGCGGTGGCGAAGTCCATCCGCTCGCCCTTGGCGGGGGTGGTCAGGTCCTCCTTGTAGCAATAGGTGCAGGCGAGGTTGCAGCCGGTGTTCACGTTCAGGATGATCGTGGACAGGGGAATGTCCTCGACCTTCTGGATCGCCGCGGGGCGGTCGGGGTGGGCGGCGTCGCGCAGGATGTCCAGCGTGACCAGGCTTTGCAGGCACTGCGCCAGATCCTCGGGCGCGAAGCGGTCGCCCAGTTCGGCGCGCAGCAGGTCGGCATCGGCCACGCCCACCCGGCGGAACAGGTCCAGCACGGACTGGCTGACCTGATCCATCTCGAACAGGCTGGTGGTGGGGACATGCATCAGCATGGCGCGGCCGTCCACGTCCACCCGATGCGCGTTGTGGGGAATGAGAGCAAGCGAACCCATGGCGGACCTCAGCGGATCGGGGTGTCGACGAAGCGCTGGACAGTCGCATAAAGATGCGCCTTCGCCTCGTGCGTCCGGTCGCCGTCCTTCACGGCCGCGACCACGTTCAGGTTGCCCACGTTGTTGGCGCTCATGTGCCGTTCGGGGTTCGGGCCGGCGTCGCCCGGCTGAAAGATGCCGGTCGGGCCGATGCTGCCCGCATATTGGGCGTCCTTCATCTCGGCCGCGGCCTTGTCGAAGTCCTCGGTCCGCCATTCGGCCTGCACGACGCCCACGCGGATGTCGTCGTCGGTTTCCGGCTGGCCATCGGGGCCGTTCAGCCAGCCGACCGCATCGAAGAC
>CALLYR010000310.1 GCA_937859005.1 uncultured Paracoccus sp.
CCGCCGGTTGGGTGATGCGAACGGGCACCAGGGCCGGATTGTCGGCGCGCGGGGGTGCCGCGAGATCGAAGACGGCGGCATCCACCGGCGGTTCGGCATCGGTGCCGATGACCGACGCGCGCATGTCCTCCCACGCGGGCGAGGGTTGCAGCGGATTGTCTGCGGCAAATGCCGGGGCGGCCAGCAGCGCCAGCAGGATCGTCAGATGCTTCATGCTCCCGCCCTCTCTCGCAGTCTGCGGATATGGAGCAGTCTGCCTCTGCCCGCCGCGCAAATCCAATGCTTTCCGCCCTGCGCGTCCGTCTCGGGCGCCCGACGAAGGTCGCAGGGGCGCAGAAGACCGCCTGCGACGGCTGCGGCAATGACGAAAATGGCGTGAATGGGTTGGCGATGTCCCGGACCTGATCCCGCGGACCGCCGGAAGCCGATCCTTTCCCCCCCTTGCGCCGAATATCCGACAAAGGTCGCAAGAGGGGCGAAAAACCGCGCCGCATACGCGCGTGCGGCGATGATGGGTGGGCTGCCTGACGGATGGCCCGCGATGCATGTCCTGATCCTGACCGCCTGTCTGATTGCCGCGCCGGGGAACTGCGCGCCGCGCCTGTTGCCCGCCACCGCTGGGCCAGATGCCGAAACCTGCCGGATGCAGGCCGATTCGGCCGCCGCCGCATGGATCGCGGCGCATCCGGGGCTGACCGGGCGGGACTGGGACTGCGTGGCGCTTGAGTCGGTGCCCGCGCTGGAGGTGCGGGAACTGGCGCCCGGTGTCCATGTCCATACCGGCGCGACCGGGCCGCTGTCGCCAGACAACCGCGGCGCCATCGCCAATCTGGGCTTTGTCGTGGGCACCGACCGGGTGGCGGTGATCGACCCCGGCGGCTCGCGCGAACAGGGCGAGGCGCTGTTCGCCGCCATCCGCCGCGTGTCCCCCCTGCCCATCGGCCCGGTGATCCTGACCCACATGCATCCCGACCATATCGCGGGCGCCGAAGTCTTTGCCGAAGCGGGCGCCGAGATCGTCGCCGACGCCCGCCTGCCCGCGGCGCTGGACGCCCGGCGCGCGGCATGGATGGACAGCATCCCCGCCCAGATCGGCGCCGGGCCTTGGGCGGGCACCGTCCTGATCGGTCCCACCCGCATCATCGATGCGCCAACGCAGGTCGATCCGGGCGGCACGGTGCTGACCCTGACGCCGGTGCCCGCGGCGCATACCGATACCGACCTGACCGTCCATGACCGGCGCAGCGGGACGCTGTTCACCGGCGATCTGGTCTTCCGCGGCCTGACCCCGGTGGTGGACGGCTCGCTGAAGGGGTGGCTTGCATGGCTGGCGCAGCCGCCGCACGACGCGGCGCTGGTGGTGCCGGGGCATGGGCCGGTGGCAGCGTCGTTCGACGAGGCCGCGGCGGACGGGAACCGCTATCTTGCCGCGCTGCGCGATGCCGTGCGGGCGGCGCTGGACGCGGGGCAGGGGCTGTCGCAGGCGGTGCCCGCCATCCTGGCAGACATGGCGGCCCAGAAAGACGGTTGGGCCGATTTCGAGGCCACTACGGCGCGCAATGCCGCCGCGGCTTATGCGGAACTGGAATGGGACTGATCCGCCGCGACCGTGAACTCGGCGGAGATCGAATTCGTCACGGTGCAGATGCGCTTGGCATTGCGCGCCACCTTTTCCGCCCGGGCGCGCGGCAGGGCGGGCATCGCCCAGCGGATCTCGATTCGGTCCACCCGGCCGGGACGGTCCGCGGCCTTTGTCCCCGTGACGGTTGCCGCGACCGCGCCGGGGGGCAGGCCGGTCGCCTCCATCGTGATCCGGCAGCTTTTGACGAAACAGGCGGCGACCCCGGCCAGCATCAGCTCGACCGGGGACAGCGCCTCCAGCGGCGCATCGCCCGCGGTGGTGAAGGACAGCGCGCCCTCTGCATCCAGCGCCGCCGCGATCCGCCATGCCGTCATTGCCGCCCCCCGCGCATCCCGCCGCAAGGTCGCGCAGCCCCGCCCGCAGGGCAAGCGCCATGCGTGGCCGCAACCGCCCCCTTGCTGCTATGATCGCCTTGGGGAGCGCGCGAATCATGGCCCAGCGACATCACGCGGACCGGGTGATCGAACGGACGCAGGCGGCGGACGACCTGACGCCGCTGACCGCAAGCTGGCGGCGCTTGGCGGTCCGGCACGGGCTGGACCCGGCGGCGCCCGCCCGCCCGCAGCGGCGCAGAGGCGCGCGGCGATGGGGGCCTTCCTGTCGGTGGCGGGGCCGCGGCTGGATGCGCTGCATGATCTGGTCGGCGCCTCGGGCTGTTCGGTGCTGCTGACGGACGCAGGCGGCATCGTGCTGGACCGACGCGCCAGCGTTGCGGATGCGGCGGCGTTCGACGCCTGGGCCCGGACCCAGCCCGCGCCGGCGGCCGGCGCGGGCCGCATCGGCGCGGACGGCCGCGTGCCGA
>CALLYR010000311.1 GCA_937859005.1 uncultured Paracoccus sp.
CGTTCGGTGAAGCGGTATCTAGAGCCAGAAAACACAGACAGCAAGAAGAAAAGTCACCTGGGTCGCAAAAAATATGCAACCCTATGATTCAAATAATATATTCTACACCCGATCAGTCTCTTCCATGCTGGAGGCCCGCTTCCGCAGGACCTCAGAACCGAATCTGCCACAGAATCGCGACGCCTTCGTGACAGGCCGGCCGTTCAGGTGCCTTGCCCAGACAGAAGCAGACCTGGGAAACGACAAAGGGCGCGGCAGATGCCGCGCCCTCCTGCAGTCCACAACAGAATCGTTCAGCGCTTCGAGAACTGGAACGACTTGCGGGCCTTGGCCTTGCCGTATTTCTTCCGTTCCACCACGCGCGGGTCGCGGGTCAGGAAGCCTGCCGCCTTCAGAGGTGCGCGCAGGCTGGGTTCATGCAGTTGCAGCGCCTTGGAAATGCCGTGCTTGACCGCGCCGGCCTGGCCCGACAGGCCGCCGCCCGCGACGGTGGCATAGACATCATACTGGTTGGCGACACCCGCCACGTCGAAAGGCTGGCGCAGAATCATCTGCAGCACGGGACGGGCGAAGTATTCCGCGATGTCCTTGCCGTTGACGACCACCTTGCCCGAACCCGGCTTGACCCACACGCGGGCCACGGCATCCTTGCGCTTGCCGGTGGCATAGGCACGGCCCAGCGCATCGCGCTGCGGCTCGCGCGCAACCGACGCCTGGGGTTCAGCCGCAGCAGTGCCCTGCACCCCACCGACGCTGGCGGTGACCGCATCCTTGAGCTGATCGAGGGATTTGATTTCATCGGCCATGATCAGGCGCTCCGGGTGTTCTTGGGGTTCATCGCTTTGACGTCCAGCACTTCGGGCTGCTGGGCTACATGCGGGTGCTGGTCGCCGGCATAGACGCGCAGGTTGCCCATCTGCTGCTTGCCCAGCTTGTTGCGGGAAATCATCCGCTCGACGGCCTTGATGACGACGCGCTCGGGATGGGCGCCTTCCAGCACCTGACGGGCGGTGCGGTGCTTGATCCCCCCCGGATGGCCGGTGTGCCAGTAGTATTTCTTGTCGTCGCGCTTGTCGCCGGTCATCTGCACCTTGTCGGCGTTGATGACGATGACATTGTCGCCCATGTCCATGTGCGGGGTGAAGGTCGGCTTGTGCTTGCCGCGCAGGCGCGAGGCGACGATCGTGGCGAGGCGGCCCAGAACGACGCCTTCGGCGTCGATCAGGATCCACTTCTTCTCGATCTCCGCCGGTTTCGCGGTATAGGTCTTCATTGCTCGTCCCTTTCGGGGTGTGAATTCGGGATGCGGGTATATCGGGGATGACGCGCCTTGCGTCAAGCACGACACGCAGGATTTAGCGCAACATTTCCAATCAGTTGTCGGATAGGTATTTTAGTACCTGCATACAACCCGTCCGGCCATCACGATTTCGGCGGAATCGAATAGGTCAGCGCGGCGCGGGCCACCGGCTCCTCCACCCCCTCCGAAAAGATCAGCGCATCCGCCACCGCCAGCACCCGCCCCAGCTTCAGCAGCCGGCACTGTGCGGTCATGTCCTGCCCGGCTGCCGGCTTGCGCATGAAGTCGATGTTGGCCCCCGTCGTCACCGCCAGCGCAACGGGGCCGATTCGCGACAGGATCGCGGCATAGGCGGCGAGGTCGGCCAGTTCGAACATCGTCGGTCCCGACACGGTCCCGCCCGGCCGCAGATGCCGGTCCTCGACCGCCAGATGCAGCGTGACGCCTGCAGAGCCCACCTGCACCACCCGGTAACCGCGCACCTGCGGAAAGCGCTCCGCCAGAAAGCCGTTCAGCGCATCCGCATCCATTGCCACAGTCATGCTTTACCCCTTTGCCTTGCGGCGGCTAGGATTTCAGCAGTGACAAAGGGGAACAAGATGAACGGACTGCTTCGGCGCGAGGAACATGGTGCGGTGGTGCGGCTGGTGATGACCAGTCCCGGCAACTTCAACGCGCTATCCACGGAAATGATCGCCGCCCTGCGTGGCGCTTTCGCGGCGATCGCGGCCGACGATTCCGTGCGCGCGGTGATCCTTGCGGGCGAGGGCAAGGCCTTCAGCGCCGGCCATGACCTGCGCCAGATGCAGGGCGCGCGGGCCGAGGCGGATGGCGGACGCGCCGCCTATGAACGGCTGTTCGCCGATTGCGCCGAAATGATGCAGATGATCCCCGCCCTGCCCCAGCCGGTCATCGCCGAGGTCCGGGGAATCGCGACCGCCGCGGGTTGCCAGATGGTCGCCAGCTGTGACATGGCCGTGGCTGCCGAAGGCACCCGCTTCGGTGTCAACGGCGTCAATATCGGCCTGTTCTGTTCCACCCCGATGGTCGCGCTGACCCGCACCATCCCCCCCAAGGCCGCGTTCGAGATGCTGACCACCGGCGAATTCATCGACGCGCGACGCGCGCGAGAACTGGGTCTGGTGAACCGGGTCGTGCCTGAATCGGAACTGACCCAGGCGGCGATGGCGCTGGCGCAGACCGTGGCCTCCAAACTGCCGTCGGCGGTGCGCCTGGGCAAGCGGGCATTCCACGACCAGATGCGGCTCGGGCTGGCCGATGCCTATGCCAGCGCCGGCGGGATCATGTGCGAAAACATGATGCTGCCCGACACCGACGAAGGGCTGAACGCCTTTCTGGAAAAGCGCAAGCCGGGCTGGGCCGTGTCATAGGGGGCGGCAGCCCCCGCCCTCACCCGATCGCCGCCAGCGCCGGGAAGGTTTCCAGCAGCCAATAGCTGATCGCCGACAGCCAGCCGGTGAGCAGCATCCCGCCCACGACGATCAGCAGCACGCCCGAAACCCGCTCGATCACGCCCATGTGGCGCTTGATCCGGTTCATCAGGCTCATCGACCGCTCGATGAAGACGGCCGACAACAGGAACGGGACACCAAGGCCCAGCGCATAGACGCCCAGCAGCCCGGTCCCCCGCGCGGGCTCCGTCGCGGCCAGGGTCAGGATCATCGACAGTTGCGGTCCGATGCAGGGAGTCCAGCCAAAGGCGAAGGCCAGCCCCAGCAGATAGGCGCCCAGGCCCGACCCGCCCCGGTCGCCCGTGTCCAGACGTGCCTCCTGCTCCAGCAGGGGAATGCGGAAGACATGCAGGAAATGCAGCCCCAGCAGGATGACGAAGGCGCCCGACAGCTTCACCAGCAGCGGCTGATACTGCAGGAACGCCCGGCCGAATGCCGAAGCCGCATAGCCCATCATCAGGAACACGGTGGACAGGCCCAGGACAAAGAACAGCGCCGGCAGCACCGCGCTGCGTTCCCGCGTCTTCAAGCCGGTGACATTCACCCCGGTCATATAGGCCAGATAGGGCGGCACGATCGGCAGGACGCAGGGCGACAGGAAGGACAGGATACCTGCCAGCAGCGCGACCAGCGCGGCAGGCAGGAAAGCGGCATTGGCAAGTTCGATCCCCAGCATGGCTGGCACCATGCCGAAAAGCCGCGGGCCGGGAAAGCCCCGGCCCGCGCGCGAAATGTCACGGCTGCGTCAGATCAGCCGCCGACGCTCCACCAGCCCCGCCGCTTGGGCCGGGCGGATGTCTCCTGAACCGCGACATCTTCCGCTGCGGTATCAGGCGCCGGGGATGCAGAGGCCTGGGATTCCTGCGCCGCTTCGGGTGCCGGCGCCTCCGGCGCCGGGCTGTCGAGGGCTTCGGCCTTCGGTTCGGCGGCAACCGTTCCGGCCTCGGACTTCGATTCCGCCGCTTCCTCGACCGGAACAGCGGCATCTTCCGGTGCCTCGGCCACGTCCTCGTCCTCCCAAACTTCGCTCTCGGCTGCTGCCTCGGGACGATCCTCTGCCGTCGGCACCTCCTGCGCCGTCGCCATGTCGGGCGCGACTGCATCCTGCAAGGCGACGATGGTTTCCTCGGCGGCCGATCCAGCATCGGCAGCGGCGCCAGAGGCGATAGCCACGCCCTCGCCCGCCGGTGCCGCACGGCTTTCCTCGACAACCGGCTGCGGCACGGGCTCCGCGGCTGCGTCCTCGCCCGTGGCAGGCTCGGTGCGGCGCACCCGGCGGCGGCTGCGGCGCGGCCGCTCGCCCGTGGCGGCTTCGCTGCTGTCCGCTTCGCCGCTGGCCGAATCGCCTTGGCCCGCCTCGGCTGCCGTCACTGCGGCAGGCTCCTCGACAGTGGCCTCGTCCGCACCCGTGGCTTCGGACTCGTCCGCCGCGGCACTGCCTTCCTCGGCCTCGCCATCCAGTTCGGTGTTGCCGGTCTCGTCGTCATCGCCATTGGCCCGGCCGTTGCGGCGGCGGCGGCGGCGGCGGCGGCGTGCACGGCCATCGCCGTTCTCGTCCCCGCCTTCGGTCCGCGCAGCCTCGGCATCGGCCCGGTCCGCCGCATCATCATCCGCTTCGGCCCCGGTGTCGTCCTCGGCCTCGTCCTCCAGATCCTCCTCGTCGTCGATCTGGGCCATCAGGCTGGCATCGACCGACAGCGCATGAGAGGACGCAGGCTCCGGCACGTTCCGCGTCGCAGTCTTGAACTTCTCCAGCGTATAGTCGGGCGAGATCAGTTCTGGCGCGGCCTCGACCCGCACGGCCATGCCGTAACGCGCCTCGATCATGCCGATATGCTCGCGCTTGTGGTTCATCAGGAAATTGGCGACCGCCACCGGCGCGCGCACCAGAACCTCGCGCGACCGCTTGCGGGTGCCTTCCTCCTCGATCGCGCGCAGGATTGTCAGCGCCATCGAATCGTCCGACCGGATCAGCCCGGTGCCGTGGCAATGCGCGCAGGGCTGGGTGGTCGATTCCAGCATCCCCGGCCGCAGCCGCTGGCGGCTCATCTCCATCAGGCCGAAACCGGAAATGCGGCCTACCTGGATGCGGGCGCGGTCGGTCTTCAGCCGTTCCTTGAAACGCTTCTCGACGGCAGCGTTGTTCTTGCGCTCGTCCATGTCGATGAAGTCGATGACGATCAGCCCCGCCAGGTCGCGCAGCCGCAACTGGCGGGCGATCTCGTCGGCGGCCTCGCAGTTCGTCTTGTAGGCGGTGTCCTCGATCGAGCCTTCCTTGGTCGCCCGGCCCGAGTTCACGTCGATCGCGACCAGCGCCTCGGTCACGCCGATGACGATGTATCCGCCCGACTTCAGTTGCACGACCGGGTTGAACATCCCGCCCAGATAGCCCTCGACCTGATAGCGCGCGAACAGCGGCATCGGATCGGTGTACTGCTTCACGCTTCGGGCATGGGACGGCATGATCATCTTCATGAAGTCCCGCGCCGTGCGGTATCCGCGCTCACCCTCGACCAGAACCTCGTCGATGTCCTTGCTGTACAGATCGCGGATGGTCCGCTTGATCAGGTCGCCTTCCTCATAGATCGGGGCGGGCGCGATGGACTTGAAGGTCAGTTCGCGGATCTGTTCCCACAGCCGCATCAGATATTCATAGTCGCGCCTGATCTCGGTCCGGGTGCGCTGGCTGCCGGCGGTGCGGATGATCAGCCCAGCGCCCTGCGGCACCTCCAGTTCGGACGCGATCTCCTTCAGCTTCTTGCGGTCGGCGACATTGGTGATCTTGCGGGAAATCCCGCCGCCGCGCGCGGTGTTGGGCATCAGCACGCAGTAACGGCCGGCAAGGCTCAGATAGGTGGTCAGTGCGGCGCCCTTGTTGCCGCGTTCCTCCTTGACGACCTGGACCAGCATGATCTGCCGGACCTTGATGACCTCCTGGATCTTGTAGCGGCGACCGCGCGGCTTGCGAGGGGTGCTGATCTCCTCGGCCACATCCTCGTCGGCGACCGATTCGATGCCGTCATCCGCATGATCGCCGGATTCCTCGCCCTCGGCATCCTGCCCGCTCCCTTCGGCCTCGGCATCGCCGGACTCCTCGGGTGCTTCGGCATCCTGCGCCGCGGCCGCGATCTCGTCCGGCGTCAGGCCCTCCCGGACCGCCTCGGGGGAATCACCATTTCCGGCCTGCGCCGCGGGGATGCCTTCGAGGGCAGCGGCATCGTCACCACGATCCCGGCCCGCCTCGGATTCGTCGGCGGTCTCGATCACCTCCATGCCGGGAATATGCTCGGACCGGGTGACCGCATCGCCGCTGTCGGCGCGTTCAGCACGGTTGCGATTGCCGCGATTCGGGGTTTTGCGCGCGCGGGGGTTGTCCTCGGCCTCGGCGGCTTCGGCGGCGACGCGATCCTCCTCGATCAGGGCTTTGCGGTCGGCGGCCGGAATCTGGTAATAATCCGGGTGGATTTCCGCGAATGCCAGGAATCCGTGCCGGTTGCCGCCGTAATCGACAAAGGCCGCCTGCAGCGAGGGTTCGACCCGCGTGACCTTTGCCAGATAGATATTGCCAGCAATCTGGCGCTTGTTCACCGTCTCGAAGTCAAACTCTTCGACCTTGGTTCCGTCCACCACGACGACCCGGGTCTCCTCGGGATGCGTGGCGTCGATCAGCATCTTCTTTGCCATGTGATGTTCTTTCGCGCAGCCCAGTCTGTCCGCCGTCGGGCGGGGAAAGGATCGGGGTGCGGCTTGATGCGGACGCGGGGCGCGCAACGAAGGGGACGGCGGCCGCAATGGCCGCAGGGGCGGACGGGATCATGTCCCGCCGCCCCCTTGCGTCACCTTGCGCCGCGCGATCCATCGCGTCTGTTTCCTTTTGGCCGCGGCCGGCCCTTGCGGACCGCCGCAGCGGCGAATGTTCAGGTCCGACGCATCACAGGGACACGCCGAAAGACCGGTTTTCTTCCGCACGACCCACCCCGGACCTGTCGGACCGGATGGCAAGGGGCGCGCTGCGAAACTGGCTGCATGGCACAATCCCCATTGTGGCGACTGGCCGCGCATGGGGTGAACATAGGGGCACGGGGTATTGGATTACAATGCGAAACTGACGGGTGCCGTATCCTGCGGCTTTCGCCACGCCTTCACTTCCGGCTGTCCGTGCATGTTTCAGGGCTGAGCATGCAGACGAGAACGCCGAACGTCACCACGGTTCTGCCCACATTGTTCGCCGTCGATTCGTCGCGCGTGATGATGCGCTCATAGCCGACCCATTCCGAAACGCCATCGTCGTGGCGCCTGACCTTCACGCGCCGGTTCGCCTCGTCGATCTGCTGGATGATCGAGGGTTTGTCGCTGAAGAACCCCTTCACATAGACCCCGTCGCCCACGGAGAACCCCTTGACCGTGGGCTCTCCGGCGATCATCGGCGGCGCAGCGGGTGCGGGAGCGGCGGATTTGCCGGCGTTGCGGTTGCGCCAGGCCTCGAAGCGGGTCAGGACAGCCATCTGCTGTTTGACGGGCACCAGATCGAACACCTGCCCGTTGCGCCCCTGAACCGCGGCCGTGACGTGCCGTGCAAGGTCGGCCAGCCCGAAAACCTCTGTCACCTGCGCGGGTTTCAGCCATTCGATCTGCGTCTCGTTGAACGAGAACGGATAGTAATGAAAGGTCTGCGCTCCGTTCCTGTCCACTCCGCCCAAAGCCACGGCGACATAGGTGCGTTCCGGGAAGGCATCCGATCCAAGGATCGAGACCAGCGTCGTCCTCTGCACGGACTGACCCTGATCCTGCCAGGCGATGCGCGCCTGATCCGCCGCGACATCCAGCACCAGAATGCTGTTCTGATCGGACGCCTGGAACAGATACTGGCCTTCGGCGAAGGCGCCGGTCACCCTGTAGGGCGTGGTCGAGGATCGCAGATCCGCCGTGCTTTCATAGCGGCACGCCGAAAGCGCCAGCAACGCAAGACAGAAGACGATGCCTCTGGACATGACCATGCCCTCCGGTCCCCGAAGCATAGCAGAAACGGGCTTTCCCGCGCGAAGATTCGGCCTGTCTTTTCCGACAGGCATCTGTGCCGGACCTGGGCGACAGGCTCCGGCGCAGATGCACAACCGGGACGGACAGGGGAACTACAGATAATCGCTGCGGCTCAGCCCGTATTTCGCCATCTTCTCGTTCAGGGTGCGGCGCGGCAGGCACAATTCGTCCATGACCGCGCTGATACTGCCCTTGTGGCGGCGCATGGTGTTGTCGATCAGCATCTTCTCGAAGCTCTCGACATATTCCTTCAGCGGCTTGCCCTCGGTCGTGGTGGCAGTCGTCGGCTCCTCGCCATCCGCCATCAGCAGCGAGGTGATCGAGCCCGTCCCGCGCCGGTTCTGCAGCACGGCGCGTTCGGCCACGTTGATGAGCTGGCGCACATTGCCCGGCCAGGGCGCCTGCAGCAGCTGGGCCGCCTCCTGCGCGGTCAGTTGCGGCGGTTCGCAGCCGTATTCCTCGGCGAACTGCTCGGTCGTGCGGGTGAACAGCGACAGGATGTCCTCGCCGCGCTGGCGCAGGGCAGGCACGGTGATCTTCAGCGCCGACAGGCGATAGAACAGGTCGGGACGCAGGCTGTCCTCGGCCCGCCGCCCCTCGCCGCGGGCGTTGGAAATCGCGATGATCCGGGTTTCGGCAGGCGAGCCCTGGTCCGCGATGAAGGCCAGCAGCCGCGCCTGCAGGGAATCGCTCAGCGCCTCGATGTCTTCAAGGCACAGGGTGCCGCCGCGCGCCTCCTCGACCGCGGGCAGGCCCTCCTCGACCGGGCCGAACAGGCGGGCGGACAGCGCCTCGTCAGCGAAGGCCGCGCAACTGATCGGGACAAAGCGGCGCGAGGCGCGGGGGCCGACCGCGTGCAGCGCATGGGCCACCAGCGTCTTGCCGGTCCCCGTCTCGCCGTCGATCAGCACATGCCCGTCGGCCTGGCCCAGATCCAGGATATCCTCGCGCAGCCGCTCCATCGCCGGGCTGGAACCCAGCAGCTTGGACATGACCTGCTGGCCTTCGGACAGATCGCGGCGCAAGGCGCGGTTGTCCAGCGTGATCCGGCGCGCCTGCGTGGCCTTCTTGGCCAGTTCGGTCATCCGGTCGGGGTTGAAGGGCTTTTCCATGAAATCCATGGCGCCCAGCCGCATCGCCTCGACCGCCATCGGCACGTCGCCGTGGCCGGTGATCATGATGACCGGCAGGCCGCTGTCCTGCCCCATCAGGCGCTTGAGGAACGCCATCCCGTCCATGCCCGGCATGCGGATGTCGGTGATGACGATGCCGGGCCAGTCCGGCCCGATCACCTTCAGCGCCTCCTCGGCGCTGGCAAAGGCCTCGGTGCGGAATCCCGACAGCCCCAGCCACTGGCTGATCGATTCGCGCATGTCGGGTTCGTCGTCGACGATCGCCACGATCATGGGTTGCGCCATGTCATTCTTCCTTTCGTCATTCGGCGGCCTCCGCCGGCGCAGCCCGGACATGCGGTTCGTGAAGCGGCAACTCGACATCGAAAGCGGCGCCGCCGCCCTCGCGGTTATGCGCGGTCAGCCGCCCCCCGAAATCCGCCACGATGCCCGATGAGATCGCCAGCCCCAGCCCGGTGCCCTGCCCCGGCTGCTTGGTGGTCCAGAAGGGTTCAAACAGCTTTTCCAGATCGCTCACACCCGGACCATTGTCGCGCACGGACAGATGCGCATGAGACAGCTTGTCCACCACCAGTTCGATCGAGGGGTCGCGGACCATGCGGGTCGCGTCGATGGCGTTGCGGATCAGGTTGATGATGACCTGCTCCAGCCGGATGCGGTCGCAGTAAACCATCACCGGATCGCGCGGGATGCTGCGCTGCAGCCGGACGCGGCGGTTGCGCAGTTGCGGCTCCATCATGCTCAGCGCGCCCGACAGCGCAACACGCAGATCGACCGGCTCGAACGCCTCGCCGCCCTTGCGGGCATAGGATTTCAGTTGCCGGGTGATCGCCCCCATCCGGTCCAGCAGGTCGTCGATGCGGTGGAACGAGGACAGCGCCTCCTCGCCCCTGCCCCGCTCCAGCAGAAGCTGCGCCCCCGCCAGATAGGTCTTCATCGCGGCCAGCGGCTGGTTCAGCTCGTGGCTGACGCCCGCCGACATCTCGCCCAGGGCTGCCAGCTTGGACGCCTGCTGGACCGTCTGCTCGGCCACGCGCAATTCGCGCTGCATCCGCTCGCGTTCGGCGATCTCGCGCTTCAGGCGGGTGTTCAGCGCCCGCAGTTCCGCCGATTCCCGGCGATAGGCCGCAGACTGCACCCGCGCGCGCCGCGACAGCACATAGAAGCCCGCCGCCAGCAGCACCGCAAAGCCCATCATCTCCAGGGCAAGAAAGGCATTCACCCGTTCGCGGATGGAATCATAGGTGGTGAACAGGATCATCCGCCAGCCGCGGAAGGGCACGCGCACCTCGGACCGCATCACCGCCTTGCCGCGGACCCAGGCATCGGCGGGCCGGCTGGACCAGTCGGCAGTGACCTGGAAGGCCCTCTC
>CALLYR010000312.1 GCA_937859005.1 uncultured Paracoccus sp.
CACGAAGCGGCCGATGTCGCGGACGCTCTCGATCAGGCAGACCGTGCCCGCGGCCACCGCCTCGCCGATGCTGAGGCCGCGCAGCAGCTCGCGGCCATGCTGGCCGATGCGATAGGACAGGAATGTGCCCTGGCTGCCCGAGCGAACGGTCTCGGGCCTTGCCTGGACGATATGGAGCAGCCCGGTGTCGCCGTCCTTCGCCCATTCGATGTCCATGGCCCGGCCGTAATGACGCTCGATCACGCAGGCCTGCCGGGCGAGGTCGAGAATCTCCTCGTCCGACAGGACAAGGCGCGCCCGCTCGGCCGCGGAGGTGGGCACGTCGCGGGTGGCAGAGCCCGCGCCGCGTCCGTGGACAAGCTTGCGCTCCTTGGCCCCCAGCTTCTTTTCGAGGATGGGCACGAGGCCGGGCTGGCCGAGCAGCGGCTTGAAGACCTGGTATTCGTCGGGACTGACCGTTCCCTGCACCACCGTCTCGCCCAGACCCCAGGCCGCGTTGATGAGGACGACCTTGTCGAAGCCCGATTCGGTGTCGATCGTGAACATCACCCCCGCGCCGCCGATGTCCGACCGGACCATGTGCTGCACGCCGACCGACAGCGCGACCCTGGCGTGCTCGAAGCCCTTGAGGCGGCGATAGGTGATCGCCCGGTCGGTATAAAGCGAGGCATAGCAGCGCCGGCAGGCATCCAGCAGCGCCGCTTCGCCGCGGATGTTCAGGAAAGTTTCCTGCTGGCCGGCGAAGCTCGCATCGGGCAGGTCCTCGGCCGTCGCGCTGGAGCGCACGGCGACGGCGGGCTCGGGCAGGCCCGTGCGGCGGGCAAGCTCGCGATAGCTTGACAGGATGGCCTGCCGCGCATCTTCGGGCCAGTCGGCGGCCTGGATCGCGGCGCGGATGGACTGCCCGGCCTGCGCCAGGGCCAGCTTGCCCGCGTCGAGCCGGGCAAGGGTTTCGGCCATGCCTTCGTTCAGGCGATTGGCGGTCAGGAAATCGCGGAACATGTCGGCCGAGGTGGCAAAGCCCGGCGGAACGCGGATGCCGGCCCCGGACAGCCGCGCGACCATCTCGCCCAGCGAGGCGTTCTTGCCGCCGACCTTCGGGACATCGTCGCGCGAGAGGTCCTCGAACCAGATCACCAGGGGGGAAGAAAAGGACATGGGGACCGCCGTGCTTGCGGACAGGGGTTGCCGCCCCATTCTGCCAGATGGCTTGCCTTTGCGCCATCTTTCCGGGCCAGCGGATTTCCGGCGCGGGATCGCCGCGCCTGCAGAGGCCTTCCTCAGGGGACCAGCACCGCCGCGCCCTGAAGGCGGCCGTGGCGCAGGTCGTCCAGCGCCTCGTTGGCCCGTTCGAGCGGATAGGCCACGGTCTCGGTCCGGACGCCCGCTGCCTGGGCAAGCGGAAAGAAGGCCTCGCCGTCCGCACGGGTGAGGTTGGCGACCGAGACGATCTCGCGCTCGTGCCAGAGATCGGCATAGGGGAAGGCGGGGATATCGCTCATGTGGATGCCGCCGCAGACGACGCGGCCGCCCTTGCGGACCGCCCGCAGCGCCAGGGGCACCAGCGCGCCCACAGGCGCGAAGATGATCGCGGCATCGAGGGGGACGGGGGCCGGCTCGGATGATCCGCCGGCCCAGACGGCACCCAGCGCGCGGGCGAAGGCCTGCGCGGCCCCGTCGCCGCCGCGCGTGAAGGCAAAGACCTCCACGCCCTGATGCCGGGCGATCTGGCACAGGATGTGGCTTGCCGCGCCGAAGCCGTAAAGGCCCAGCCGATGCGGCTGCCCGCTCATCCGGTAGCTGCGAAAGCCGATGAGTCCCGCGCAGAGAAGCGGGGCGAGGGCAACCGGATCGCCATCCTCGGGCAGGGGGAAGACATAGGCGCCGTCCGCCACGCAGGCCTCGGCATAGCCGCCGTCGCGGGTGTAGCCCGTGAACAGCGGCGCATCGCACAGGTTCTCCCGCCCCATGGCGCAATAGGGACAGCGGCCGCAGGCATGCCCCAGCCAGGGCACGCCCACGCGCTGGCCCGTCCGCAGGCCGTTGACGCCGGGGCCGAGCCGTTCGATGCGGCCGACGATCTCGTGGCCGGGGACCAGCGGCAGCCTGGGGGCGGGCAGATCGCCGTCCACGACATGCAGGTCGGTGCGGCAGACGCCGCAAGCCTCGACCCGGATCAGCACCTCGCCCGCGCCCGGCTCGGGCTGCGGCAGATCCCGCATTTCGAGCCGGGGAGAACGGCCTGTAAACGCCATCGCACGCATGGCTGTTCCTTTCCCCGCAAGACAGGGGGTCAGCTACCTTAACCGATCAGAAGCGGTGCTGTCATCGTCCGGCAGGTCGCGACGGACCGGGAACGCCGCGACCGGTACTCCCTCGCTCTGCCACCCGCTCTGCGATGCGGGGGCGCATCCGGTCCTTTGCTTCCTTGAAGTCGATCTTCGAAGTCGATCTTCGCCGGGAACTTCGGCGCGGCGGGACACCCGATCTCCGTGCCCGCGACTTGGGCCGCGACCGCGGATGGACGCAGGTCAGCAGCCGTTGCGGCAAATGCCCGAGCGCCCCGGAGAACAGCGCCGGGGGCGCGTCCGGCCTGGTGGCCCCCCGGCCGGCGCCCCGTTGTACAAGCCGATGCCGGTGTCGCGGTTCATTGCCGCCCCGATCGGATCCCCCCGGCCGGACTCGCAGCGGGTGCATCCGGGCCAAGGGCAGGAATGACCTCGCTCTCTCCTCCGGCACCGCGAGGTCCGCCCGAGGAAGGCCATGCCGTGACAGAAGGGGGCACGCAGATGCTCTGCCTGCGCCGGTTCATGCCGAACTGCCGGACATGCCGGAAGAAGCCCGTATTGCGGCCTCTGGCTGCCAAAGGCTCGGCCTCGCCACGATCCAGGGGTTGGCCCGTTCCGTGCCCCGGCTCTGCCTTCCCGGGGATGGGCCGCCGGCTTGCCGGCGGGCGGGCCGTCTGGAATGATGATCGGAGAGGCTTCCGGACCGGCCCCTCTGGCCCCGCCAAGAGTCCTCTCCCATCTTCGAAGAGCTGCCGGGCGCCTGGCCGGAATGCGCGATCAGCCATCCAATGTCGGACCCGGCACCCGGAGAGGCAGACCCCCAGATGGAGCACAAGGACGCAAGGTGGAAGGCGAACGGACACTTGCGGGGGTGCTGCGGGATCTGCCCGACGGGCAGGCCGTGGCGCTGGGCGACATGCTCGCCGCGACCGGGACACGCACCCATGGCGCTGCCCTCCTTCTTCTGAGCCTGCCCGAGGCTCTGCCGCTGCCTCTCCCCAGCGCCTCGGCGATCCTCGGCATCCCGCTGGTCATCGTCTCGGCCCATCTTGCACTGTTCGGAGAGGCCGGAGCCCTGCCGCGGCGGCTGCGCGCGCGGATCCTGCCGTCCTGGCTCGTGGGTGCGCTGCGAGGCCGGATCGCGGATATCATCGGCCGGGCCGAGGGACTGTCGCGCCGGCGCTGGTTGCCCCTGGCGCGCAGCGAGCGGCTGCTGGGGCTTGTCTGCCTTTATCTGTCGGCCCTGCTTCTGGCGCCATTGCCCCTGTTCAATGTGCCGCCGGCGCTCTGCCTGGTGCTGATCGCCTGGGGGATGGTCCAGCGTGACGGCAGGGCCGTCGCGGCGGGCCTTGCCGGAACCGTGGTTCTCACGGCTGCGCTGGCCGGCCTGGTGGAATGGGTCCGCGTCAGGCTGGAACTGTGACGCGTTCTTCCCTTGCGGACCCGTGGTCACTGGAAAACGTGGGGCGGCCAGGACGCGGGCCCGCAGGCGCGACCGTGGTGCCCTGTGTGGCAAAGGCCGGACGGGCGGGACGCGGTCGCGTGCGCTGTCTCGGGATGCCCCGGTCCTGATCCGGTCGGACCTTCCTTCCGCAGAGGACCTGACGCGCCCGGCGGGGCGGGATGCCGTTGCGCCTGCCTGCGGAAAGAGTGAATGGCCCGCGGGCGGACGGAGTTCTTCATTTCGGATGATGCGCCGTCCTGCGTCAGCCTCGGGTGGTCAGCCGGGCGATGACGGGCGCAAAGACGATCACCAGCGTGATCCGCACGATGTGATGGGCGACGACAAGGGCCAGGTCGGCGCCTGCGACAATGGCCAGGACGGCCATTTCGGCCTGACCGCCGGGAGTGAAGGCGAGCAGCGCCTCGACCGCGGGGCTTCCGGCCAGGGCCGTGGCTTGCCCATGCGAACAGCGCCGCAACCAGGCCCAGGAACAGGCTGAAGACCGCACCGGCGCCCACCACGTCGCGCAATTCGCGCAGGGTCAGCCCGGTGTATCGGACGCCCACGCCGCCGCCGATGAACAACCGCGCCACGATGATCGCCGTGGCCGGGGGGCGGGGGGCGATGAGGCCCGACAGGCTGAGCGCCGCCGCGGCCAGCAGCGGACCCAGCAGCGAGGCGCCGAACATCCCCAGCCGCGCCGCCACCTGCCAGCCCGCCAGCGCCGCCGCGACCATCAGCGCAAGTTCGCCCGAAGGGGTGTCCGCGGCTGCCTGTCCCGGCGCGGAATTCAGGGGGCGGCCGAACAGCGAATCCAGGATCGCGGGCACGATCGCGACCAGCACCAGCAGCCGCGTCGCATGGATCAGCGACAGCGCCCGCATGTCGGCGCCTGCCTCCTCGCCGAAGATCACCATGTCCTGAAACCCGCCCGGCATGGCCGCATACCAGGCGGTCGGCCGGTCAAAGCCGCAGATGCGGTGAAAGAACGGAAAGCCGATCAGCCCGATCACGGCGATATAGGGAATGACAAGCGCAACCGAGGCCGCGATCGAGGGCAGCCGCTCGATCAGGGCGGGGGTGATCGCGCTGCCGACCGCGACCCCCAGGATCGTGCGCATCGCCTGACCGGCCTTGCCCGGCCCCTGCATCGGCACATGCGCAAGCGCGGCAACGATGCAGGCCGCCATCGGTCCCAGCAGGAACGGCAGCGGCAGATCCAGCGCCACGAAGGCCGCCGCACCCGCCATTCCGATCAGCAGCGTCAGCAGGGCGGTTGCCATGCCTCGGGGGATCTGAACCCTCAATCGCCGGGTGTTCGCGCTCTCGGGACCGGTTTCGACCATGTCCGGTCTTTCCTTGGCAGGCGGTGTCGGTGCCATATTGCACTTCATCATCTTATCCTGCAATGTTGGACTGAACCAAGTAAGGTCGATCAGGGAGGATCGCATGTCGTTTTTCACCCGCAGGCTCGCGGCAGCCTGTCTTGCCGTCATGGCGGCGGTGGCGCCCGCCGCGGCGCAGGAACTTGAACTGACCATCACCGCCCCCGCAGGTGCGGGCGGCGGCTGGGATGCGGCGGCGCGTTCGCTGCAAGAGGTCATGATGAAGACCGGGGCCGCGAAAAGCGTTCAGGTCGTGAACGTTCCGGGCGCGGGCGGCACCGTGGGGCTGGCGCAGTTCGCGCAAAGCGCCAAGGGCGCGCCCGACCAGCTGCTGGTTGGCGGCATCACCATGGTGGGCGCGATCCTGACCAACAAGGCGCCGGTGAACCTGGGCGACGTCACCCCCATCGCGCGGCTGACGGGCGATCCGCTGGTCGTGGTGGTGCCCAAGGATTCGCCCCACCAGACGCTGGCCGACCTGACTGCCGCCATCAAGGCCGATGTCGCGAACACCATCTGGGCCGGCGGCTCGGCCGGGGGCGCGGACCATATCCTGGCCGCGCTGATCACCCAGGCGGCGGGGGCCGATCCGTCCAAGGTGAACTATGTCGCCTATTCCGGCGGCGGCGAGGCGCTGGCCGCCATGCTGGGCGGGCAGGTCACGGCCGGGATTTCCGGTTACGGCGAATGGCAGGGCCAGATCGAATCGGGCGACCTGCGGGCGCTGGCGATCTCCTATCCCGAGCCGATCGAGGGCATCGCCGCCCAGCCGCTGAAGGCGCAGGGCGTCGATGTGGAACTGGTGAACTGGCGCGGCGTCTTTGCGGGGCCGGACATTTCCGACGCCGACAAGCAGGCGCTGGGCGCGGCAATCGAGCAGACGGTCAAGTCCCCCGAATGGCAGGAGCTGCTGAAGGCGCGCGGCTGGACCGACTATTATGCCCCGGCCGACGAGTTCAAGGCCTTCGTCGAGTCCGAGAACGAACGGGTCCACGCCACGCTGAAATCCATCGGCCTGGCCGAATAAGCCGATCGGGGCGGGGGTATATCCTCCGTCCCGACCTTTCAGGGGGGAAGCGGAATGGTGAACCTGCCGGGACACAGCGGCCTGCATCGCCCCACGGCGATCATCGGCATCGGCCTGATCGCGGTGGCCGCGGTCACCTGGTTCGACGCCAGGGGCATGAGCATCCGCGCGAGCTATGGCGTGGGCGCCGATGCGGCGTCCTATTTCGTGGCGGCCTTCCTGGCCGTGCTGGGGCTGGCGCATCTGGTGACGGCCCTGCGCCCCGGCATCGTCGCGGACGAGGCCGACTGGGGCGCGGTCGCCTGGATCGGGCTGGCGCTGGGCGGGCTGGTGGGGTCGATCTGGCTGGGGCTGGGCTTCATCCTCGGCTCGACGCTGCTGTTTGCGTTCACCGCGCGCGCCTTCGGGCGGCGGGCGCTGGTCGCGGATCTGGTCATCGGCGGGCTGATCTCGACCGGGGTGTTCCTGATGTTCAACAAGCTTTTGCAACTGGCGCTGCCGGCCGGCCCGCTGGAACGCCTGTTCTGAGGTCGCCATGGACGCTTTCATCCAGCTTCTCAACGGATTTTCCATCGCCATCGCGCCGATGAACCTGGCCTTTGCGGCCATCGGGGTCCTGCTGGGCACCGCGGTCGGCGTGCTGCCGGGGATCGGCCCGGCGCTGACCGTGGCGCTGCTGCTGCCGGCGACCTTCAAGCTCGATCCCGGCGGCTCGCTCATCATGTTCGCGGGCATCTATTACGGGGGCATGTATGGCGGCTCGACCACGGCGATCCTGCTGAACACGCCGGGCGAGGCCGCGTCGGTCGTGACCGCGCTGGAAGGCAACCAGATGGCCCGCAAGGGGCGGGGCGGGCCTGCGCTGGCCACCGCCGCCATCGGCTCGTTCGTGGCGGCATTGATCGCGACCATCGGGCTGGCGTTCCTGGCGCCGATCCTCGTCAAGCTGGCCGTGAAATTCGGACCGTGGGATTACTTCGGGCTGATGCTGATCGCCTTTGTCACGGTGTCGGCGACCTTCGGGTCCTCGCCGCTGCGGGGGCTGACGAGCCTCGGGATCGGGCTGTGGCTGGGGCTGATCGGCATCGACCAGCTGACCGGGCAGACGCGCCTTGCCTTCGGCGTGCCGAACCTGTTCGACGGGATCGAGGTCACGACGTTGGCCGTGGGCCTGTTCGCCATCGGCGAGGCGCTGCATGTCGCCTCGCGCCATATGTATGCGCCCGAAAAGCCGATACCGATCAAGGGCTCGATCTGGATGACGCGGGCGGACTGGGCGCGGTCATGGAAGCCGTGGCTGCGCGGCGCGGCCTTCGGCTTTCCCATCGGGGCGCTGCCGGCGGGGGGCGCGGAAATCCCGACCTTCCTCAGCTATACGACCGAGCGGAAGCTCGCGAAGCACCCCGAGGAATTCGGCCACGGCGCCATCGAAGGCGTCGCGGGACCCGAGGCCGCGAACAACGCATCCGCCGCAGGCTCGCTGGTGCCGCTGCTGACGCTGGGGCTGCCGACCTCGGCCACGGCGGCGGTGATGCTGGCGGGGTTCCAGCAATACAATATCCAGCCGGGACCGCTGCTGTTCGTCCAGCACGCCGATCTGGTCTGGGGCCTGATCGCGTCGCTGTTCATCGCCAATGTCATGCTGCTGGTGCTGAACCTGCCGATGGTGGGGCTGTGGGTGCAACTGCTGAAGATCCCGCTGCCCTGGCTTTATGCGGGCATCCTGGTCTTTGCCACGATGGGGACCATCGCGGCGAATCCGTCGGTGGTGGAACTGCTGCTGCTGTCCGGCTTCGGGCTGCTGGGGTTTCTCATGCGGCGATACGACTATCCGGTCGCGCCGGTGATCGTGGGGCTGATCCTTGGGCCGATGGCCGACAGCCAGTTGCGCCGCGCCCTGCAGATGAGCCTGGGCGACCCGATGGTCCTGCTGCAGCATCCGGGATCGGCCGCGATGATCGCGATCGCGGTGATCGCGCTGGTCGCACCCTTCGTCTTCAAGGGGCTGGCCCGCTTCCGGCAGGACGAGGACTGAGAAAGGGGACAGGAACCCGGCGCGCCCTGCGCCGGGGTCACGCCATGGCACGCCAGAGTCTTTCGCCCAGGATCATGTCGCAGATCCTCGACCATGCGCGGGCCGAGGGCATGGCCTGCGGCCAGCATCTGCCCGCGCAGCGTCTGGCCGACAGCTTCCGCGTCTCGCGCGCGCCGGTGGTCAGCGCGCTGCGCAAGCTGGAGGAAATCGGCCTCGTCCGGTCCGAGGAAAACCGCGGCTTCTTTCTGAACCGCGATGCGTCGAACCTGCCCCATCTGGGCGAGGAGGCCGAGGATGCGATCTATTTCCGGGTGGCCGACGACCGGCTGTCGGGCCGCCTTCCCGACCGCTTCAGCGCCAGCGAGTTCATGCGGACCTATGGCCTGCCGCGCGGGCGGGCGCTGGAGCTGCTGCGCCGGATCGAGGACGAGGGCTGGATCGACCGCCTGCCCGGCAACGGCTGGCAGTTCCGGGAAACGCTGACCTCGCCCAAGGCCTATGCCGATGCCTATGATTTCCGCGCCTCGGTCGAACGCGAGGCGCTGCTGCAGCCGCGTTTCCGCATCGACCCCGACGCCTTCGCCGCTGCGCGAGCCACGCAGACCGCGCTGCTGCAAAGCTGGCCCCACGAAAGCCGCAGCGCGATCTTCGCGCAGAACGTGGAATTCCACGAGATGCTGATGCGCTGCACGGGCAACGTTTTCTTCCTGGAGGCGGTGCGGCGGCTGAACCGGGTGCGGCGGCTGATCGAATACCGCATCACCACCGACCGGACCCGCCTGCCGCAGCAGTGCCGCGAGCATCTGGCGCTGCTGGACATGATCGAGGGCGGCGACATGACCGCCGCCGCCGATTTCCTTTACCGCCACATCCGCGAGGCCGGGCTGGCCAAGGCCGCGCAACTTACCTGACGGGCACGAGATGACCAACGAGACGACCCTTGAACTGGCCGGTGCGGCCTGGCGCATCATCGATTTGCCAGCCGCCGCGGGGGGGCGGCTGGCCGAGATGCCGCATATCCACCGCATCCTGCTGGAAAACGTGCTGCGGACCGCCGGGCCGGATGCGTCCCGCGCGCGCGACGCGATCCTTGCGGCGCTGGACGGGCCGACGGATGCGGAAATCCCGTTCCTGCCCGGCCGCGTGCTGATGCACGACACGACCTGCGGGCCCGCGCTGGTCGATATCGCCGGGATGCGTTCCACGCTGGCCGAGGCGGGGCACGATCCCTGCCTGCTGAACCCCGTGCTGCCGGTCGATGTCTCGACCGACCATTCGCTGGCGGTCGATTTCTTCGGGGGCAGGGGGGCGATGGCGCAGAACCTCGCCAACGAATACCGCCGCAACGCTGAACGCTATCGCTTCATGAAATGGGCGACGAACAGCCTGCGGAACTTCCGCGTGCATCCGCCGGGGACCGGCATCATGCACACGCTGAACATGGAGCGGCTGGCGACAGTGGTCGAAGCGCGGGACGGCTGGCTGATGCCCGATGCGATGATCGGCACCGACAGCCACACGCCGATGGTCAACGGCATCGGCGTGCTGGCATGGGGCGTGGGGGGCATCGAGGCCGAAAGCGTGTTCTTCGGGATGCCGGTGATGCTGCGCGTGCCCGACGTGGTGGGGGTCCGTCTGACCGGAGCCTTGCGCGAGGGGATCACTGCGACCGACCTTGCCCTGACAGTCACGCAACTGCTGCGCCGCATCGATCTGGCCGACCGCTTCGTCGAGTTCTTCGGGCCGGGCGTCTCGGCCCTGTCGGCGGGTGACCGGGCCGTCATCGCCAACATGACGCCGGAATTCGGTGCGAACACCGGCTTTTTCCCCGTCGATGGGGCGGTGCTGGGCTACCTTGCCGCCACGGGCCGCAGCCCGGACCATGTGGCGCGGGTCGAGACCTGTTGCCGCCGGCAGGGCCTGTGGTTCGACCCGGACCAGACGCCGCGCTTCTCGCAGGTGGTCGAACTCGACCTCGCCTCGGTCGAGATCAGCGTCGCCGGTCCCCGCCGCCCGCAGGACCGCCTGCCTGCATCGGCCACGGCGGCGGGCGCGGCCGAGGTGCGGGGCGCCCCGCCCCAGGCGGTGCCCGAGGGCGAGGTGCCCGACGGCGCCGTCGCCATTGCCGCGATCACATCGTGCACCAACACCACCGATCCGCGGCTGCTGGTGGCGGCGGGGCTGGTCGCGCGCAAGGCCCGCGCGCTGGGGCTGGCCCCGCCCCCCTGGGTCAAGACCTCGCTCGCCCCCGGATCGCCCACGGCGAGGCGCTATCTGGAACGGGCCGGGCTGCTGGATGACCTTGAGGCCGCGGGCTTCGGCATCGTCGGCTTCGGCTGCACGACCTGCATCGGCAATTCCGGCGATCTGACCGACCTGTCCCGGCAGGCGTTGGCCGAGGGGCGGCTGCAGGCGGCGGGTCTGTCGG
>CALLYR010000313.1 GCA_937859005.1 uncultured Paracoccus sp.
GAAGCTGGCGCTGGTGATCGACGCCAATCCCGCGCCCGTCGCGGGCGAATTCACGTTCGGCCCTGCCACCACGCCGCTGGATTTCGAGGTGCGGGTGCGCGTCAACGCCTATTCCGACGTGCGCGCCGTCGCCACGCTGGAGGACGGGCGGCAGGTCATGGCGGGGCGCTTCGTCAAGGCCTCGGGCGGCTGCGCGGCCCCTGCGGGCGGGGGGGCGGACGCGCGCGAAGGCATCGGAGAGATGCGCTGGCGCACGGAATCCGCGGGCGGCCGGGCGGTGGGCACGCTGATGATCCGGCATCCCAACTTTTCCGGCCTGCAGCGCGATCAGGTCACGCTGCTGGATATCCCGGCCGAATTCGTCCAGACCGTCGAACTGCGTCAGGGCGACGAGGTGCTGATGACGATGGAGGGCGGCATCTCGATTTCCGAAAACCCGGTGTTCCGGCTGGGCTATGCCCCGAACGGCCAGCCGGTGACGGCCCATGCCGAGGATACCGAGGGCCGCGTCTTCGACCGGACCTTTGCCGCGGGCGGCTGATCCCCCGCTTGCACCCGCCCGCCCGCGCGGGCAGGGTCGCGGCCATGACGCAGACCATCCTGATCACCGGCGCGAGCAGCGGCATCGGCCGCGTCACCGCGCGCGCATTCCTGGACGCGGGCTGGCGCGTGGGCCTGATGGGCCGGCGCCGCGAGCCCCTGGACGACACCGCGCAGGGCCACGAGGCCGCCTTGGTCATCCCCGGCGACGTGACCGACCCCGACGCCTGCGAGTCGGCGGTCGCGGCGGTGGCAGGCCGCTGGGGACGGCTGGACGCGTTGTTCAACAATGCGGGCATCAGCCTGCCCGGCGCCATGATCGACGAGATCGCCATCGCCGACTGGCAGCGGCTGGCCCGCATCAACATCGACGGCATGTTCCTGATGGCGCGCGCGGCCTTCGGCCAGATGCGCCGGCAAGCGCCGCAGGGTGGGCGGATCATCAACAACGGCTCGATCAGCGCGCAGGTGCCGCGCTGGGGGTCGGCCCCCTATACGATGTCCAAGCACGCGGTCACGGGGCTGACGCGGGCGCTGTCGCTGGACGGGCGCGCCTTTTCCATCGCCTGCGGCCAGATCGACATCGGCAACGCCCTGACCGGGATGGTGGCGCCCATGACGCAAGGGGTGCCGCAGGCGGACGGCAGCTTTGCAGCGGAACCCGTGATGGACGCGCGCCATGTGGCGGATGCGGTGCTGCACATGGCCGGGCTGCCGCTGTCGGCCAATGTCCAGTTCATGACCGTGATGGCGACGGCCATGCCCTTCATCGGCCGGGGGTGAGATGGAGCCGCGCAGGCTGGGCGGGCTGAGCGTCAGCGAAATCTGCCTGGGCACGATGACCTTCGGCAAGGACACGGCCCGTGATGCGGCCTTCGCCCAGATGGACCGCGCGCTGGACGCGGGCATCACCTTCCTCGACACCGCCGAGATGTATCCGGTCAACCCCGCCACGGTCGGGACATACGGCGAAACCGAACGGGTGATCGGCGAATGGCTGGCCCGTTCGGGGACGCGCGGCCGGGTCCAGATCGCGACCAAGGTCAGCGGCCCGAATGGCGGCCACACGCGCGGCGGGCGCGGCTATGACGGCGCAGTGATCCGGCGGGCAGTGGACGATTCGCTGACGCGCCTGCGCACCGACCGGATCGACCTTTACCAATTGCACTGGCCCAAGCGCGATGTCTGGGCCTTTCGCGACAACTGGAGCTTCGATCCGCGCAGCAGTTCCAGGGCGCGGGTGATCGACCATATGGCCGATGTGCTGGGCGCGATGGCCGACATGGTCGCCGCCGGCAAGGTCCGCGAATTCGGCCTGTCCAATGAAACCGCCTGGGGCGTGATGCGCTGGCTTGCGCAGGCGGAATCCTCGGGCGGGCCGCGTGTCGTGTCGATCCAGAATGAATATTCCGCGCTGCACCGGCTTTACGACACCGACCTGGCCGAGGTCGGGCAGAAGGAAGGGGTGACGCTGCTGGCGTTCTCGCCGCTGGCCGCCGGGCTGCTGACGGGGAAATATGCAGACGGCGCGATGCCGCCGGGCAGCCGCGCGGCGCTGGACCGCGAACGCGGCGGCAAGGGCACTCTGGGCGGACGGCGGACAGGGCGCGCGGATACCGCCGTGCAGGTCTGGCTGCGGTTGGCGCAGGACCTGGGCCACGATCCCATCCACATGGCCATCGCCTTTGTCCGCCAGCGGCCGTTCCCGACCATCCCGATCATCGGCGCGACTGATGTCCGCCAGCTGG
>CALLYR010000314.1 GCA_937859005.1 uncultured Paracoccus sp.
GGCGACCTGCTGGTGGATGCCGGGCATCCGGGCGATTGCCGGGGCGTGGCCATGCCCGACAGGATGCTGGACCTGATCGATCTGGGTCCAGTGGCGCTGGACCGCCTGCGCGGGATGCTGGACGACTGCCGCGGCCGGTTCGAACCGGGGGTTGCGCTGCCTCTGGCCGATGTCCGCCTGCTGGCCCCGGTCCCGCGGCCGCGCAAGAACATCTTCGGCATCGGGCTGAACCATGTCGGGCATGTCGCGGAAACGGTCGATGCGCTGGGCTCGGCCCGCGGCCTGCCCGCGCAGCCGATCATCTTTTCCAAGCGGCCGACCGCGGTGATCGGCCCGGACGATCCGATCCGCCACGACGCCTGCCTGACGCAACAGCTTGACTGGGAGGTCGAGCTGGCCGTCATCATCGGCCGCACCGCCCGCCGGGGGACGCAAGCGGACGCGCTGTCCCATGTCTTCGGCTACAGCGTGATGATCGATGTCAGCGCGCGAGACAACCGCCGCGCGGGGCAGTGGGTCGATTCCAAGGGGATGGACAGCCATGCCCCCTTCGGCCCCTGCATCGTTACCGCCGACGAGATCCCCGATCCGCAGGCGCTGGACCTGTGGCTGACGAAGAACGGCAAGGAAAAGCAGCGGTCGAACACCCGCCCCATGCTGTTCAAGGTCGATGCGCTGATCGCCGACATCAGCGCGGGCATCACGCTGGAGCCGGGCGACATATCGCCACCGGTACGCCCGAGGGCGTGGGCGCGGGCCGCGATCCGCAGGAATGGATGTGGCCGGGCGACGCGATCGAAGCCTGCGTCGAAGGCATCGGCACGATCCGCCATCCCGCTGCCGCCGTCTGATCCGCCCGCACAGGGCCGCGCATCATGGCGCAGGCCGCAAGGCACCAATCGTACAGGAGCATCCGCATGACCCAACCCTGGAAAGCCGCCGTCGCCCAGATCGCCTCGGTTCCCGATGATCCGCTGGCCTCGGCGCGCAAGGCGGCGGACGCGATCCGCACCGCCGCCGGACAGGGGGCCAGGCTGATCGTGTTCCCCGAGGCATATCTGGGCGGCTATCCCAAGGGCGCATCCTTCGGCGCCCCCATCGGGATGCGCCGCCCCGAGGGGCGCGAGGCCTATCTGCGCTATCACGAGGCCGCCATCGACCTGACCGGCGACGAGATTGCCACTGTCGCCGAGGCGACGGCCCGGACCGGCATCTTCGCCGTCATCGGCTGCATCGAACGTGACGGCGGCACGCTGTACTGCACGGCGCTGTTCTTCGACGGGGAAAGGGGGCTGATCGGCAAGCATCGCAAGCTGATGCCCACCGCCGGGGAACGGCTGATCTGGGGTTTCGGCGACGGCTCGACCATGCCGGTGTTCGACACGGCCCTGGGGCGCGTGGGCGCGGTGATCTGCTGGGAAAACTATATGCCGATGCTGCGGATGCACATGTATGCGCAAGGGATCGGGATTTACTGCGCCCCCACCGCCGACGACCGCGACACCTGGCTGCCCTCGATGCAGCATGTGGCGCTGGAAGGGCGCTGTTACGTGCTGACCGCCTGCCAGTACATCACCCGCGCGGCTTACGGCACGGACCATGAATCGGCGCTGGGGGACGATCCCGCCACGGTGATGATGCGCGGCGGCAGCGCCATCGTGGACCCCCTGGGCCGGGTGCTGGCCGGTCCCGATTTTTCCGGCGAGACGATCCTTTATGCCGGGATCGACCCCGCCCAGATCCTGCGCGGCAAGTTCGATTTCGACGTGGCGGGCCATTATTCCCGCCCCGACGTGTTTCACCTGTCGGTGGACGACCGGCCCAAACCCGCCGTTTCGGCGCTGTCGGCTGCGGAAAGGACCTGAGGCGATGCTGTTCGACATGGAAACGCTGGCCCCGCAGGACCGCTACAAGGTGCTGACCGCCTCGATCGTGCCGCGGCCCATCGCCTGGATCACCAGCGTCTCGGCCGAGGGCGTGCGCAATGCCGCCCCCTTCAGCTTTTTCAACATGATGGGCAGCAGCCCGCCCACCCTCGCCATCGGCCTGATGCCGCGGGAAGGGCGGCTGAAGGATACGGCGGCGAATATCCTGTCCACCGGTGAATTCGTCGTGAACCTCGTCGATCAGGCCAATGCGCAGGCGATGAACCTGACCTGCATCGACGCGCCCCCCGAGATCGACGAACTTGATCTGGCCGGGCTGAAGGTGCTGCCATCCCGGTCGGTCTCGCCGCCGCGGATCGCATCCGCGCCGGTGGCGCTGGAATGCCGGATGCTGGCCTCGGTCGTGACCGGGCCGTTGCAGACCATCGTCATCGGGCAGGTGATTTGCGCCCATGTCGCCGACGACCATGTGCTGGATGCCGGGCGCTGTCATGTCGACACGGCCCGGCTGGGGCTGATCGCGCGGATGGGGGGCAGCGGCGGCTATCTGCGTTCGACCGATCCGTTCCGGATGGAGCGACCGACCTGGGCCGCATGGCTGCGCGACCGGGCAGCGGAAACGGGCTGAGGGGGCGCAAGGGACAGCCGGAACATCCGTGGAAAGCCGCCCCTTGCCGGTCTGCGGGGCGCGGCCCTCTGTGCCCGCCGCTGCGGGGCCTTTGCCCGCAGGTCATCAGAAACCTTGCAGGCGCGGCCATTGCCGTTGCGCGGGGCAGGGGGGCTGCGGGCGGAACGCTTGCGGATCGCGGCGCCCCCTGCGGCCCATCCGGCCGGGCCGGTACGCGCACATCGCCACGTCATTGTCCGCGGCCTCGCGGGCCCCTTGCGAAACGCTTGCGATTTCTGTGTTGTGGCCGAAGGAGGGCGCGGCTTTCCGGCCAGACGCCCATCCCACGCAACAGGGAAGGACAGAACGTGAAATTTACCCCGATCCTCGCCGCATCGGCGCTGGCCCTCATGGCGGCGGGCGCTGCCAACGCCAAGACCCTGGTCTATTGCTCGGAAGGCTCGCCCGAGGGGTTCGACCCCGCGGCCTATACCTCCGGCACGACCTTCGACGCCAGTTCGCGCCCGGTCTTCAACGGCCTCGTCGCCTTCAAGCGCGGCACCACCGAGGTCGAGCCGGCGCTGGCCGAAAGCTGGGAAGTGTCCGAGGACGGGACCGAATACACCTTCCACCTGCGTCCGGGCGTCAAGTTCCACACCACCGACAGCTTCGCGCCCACGCGCGAGATGAACGCCGACGACGTGATCTTCTCGTTCAAGCGTCAGGGCGACGAAAGCGATCCATGGTTCCAGTATACCCCCGGCGTCACCTATGAATACTACAATTCCATGGGGATGGCCGACCTGATCAAGTCGATCGAGAAGGTCGACGACCACACGGTGAAGTTCGTCCTGAACCACCCCGAGGCGCCGTTCCTGGCCAATCTGGCGATGGACTTCGCCGTGATCCAGTCCAGGGAATACGCCGACAAGCTGGCCGCGGACAACCAGATGGAGCTGCTGAACCAGCAGCCCGTCGGCACCGGCCCGTTCAAGTTCGTGGCCTATCAGAAGGATGCGGTGATCCGCTATGCCGCCAACCAGGAATACTGGGGCGAGCGGCCGAAGGTCGATACCCTCGTCTTCGCGATCACGCCCGACGCCTCGGTCCGGATGCAGAAGCTGCAGGCCGGCGAATGCCACATCATGCCCTATCCCGCGCCCGCCGACATCGCGGCGCTGAAGGGCGACACGAACCTGACGGTGATGGAGCAGCCGGGCCTGAACGTGGCCTACATGGCCTATAACACCACCATCGCGCCCTTCGACAAGCCCGAGGTCCGCAAGGCCCTGAACATGGCGCTGAACAAGCAGGCGATGGTCGATGCGGTGTTCCAGGGCATGGGCCAGGTCGCCAAGAACCCGATCCCGCCGACCATGTGGTCCTATAACGACGCGGTGCAGGACGAACCCTACGACCCCGAGGCCGCGAAGAAGATGCTGGCCGACGCGGGCGTCAGCGACCTGTCGATGGAAATCTGGGCGATGCCGGTGCAGCGCCCCTACATGCCCAACGCCCGCCGCGTGGCCGAGATGTTCCAGGAGGACCTGTCCAAGGTCGGCGTCAAGGTGGACATCGTCAGCTATGAATGGGGCGAATATCTGAAGAAATCCACCGAACGCGACCGGAACGGCGCGGTGATCCTGGGCTGGACCGGGGACAACGGCGATCCCGACAACTTCCTGTCGGTGCTGCTGTCGTGCGAGGCGGCCGAGGACGGGGCCAACCGCGCCTTCTGGTGCGACCAGGCCTTCAGCGACCTGCTGATGAAGGCGCGCCAGTCCTCGGACCAGGCCGAGCGCACCAAGCTCTATGAAGAGGCGCAGGTCCTGTTCAAGCAGGGTGCGCCCTGGGCGACGCTGGCCCATTCCACGGTCGTGATGCCGATGTCGAACAAGGTCTCGGGCTATGTCATGAGCCCGCTGGGCACGCATCAGTTCGACAACGTGGACATCGAGGAGTAAGGAAAACGGCACGCGCGGGCCGCCCGGCCGTGCCGGTGCGGCCCCAAGGTGCTTGAATCATGGCAAGATTTCTTCTCGGCAAGCTCGCCTATCTGATTCCCACGCTGCTGGGAATCACGATCGTGGCCTTTGGATTCGTGCGGGTGCTGCCCGGCGATCCGGTCCTGCTGATGGCCGGCGAACGGGGCATGAGCGCCGAACGCTATGCCGAGGTCAGCCGGCAGCTGGGCTTCGACAAGCCGATCTGGCAGCAGTATCTGGATTTCCTGGGCCGGCTGCTGCAGGGCGACCTGGGCACTTCGCTGGTCACGAAAAAGCCTGTGCTGACCGAATTCATGGCGCTGTTCCCGGCTACGATGGAACTGGGGCTTTGCGCGATCCTGCTGGCGACGCTGGTGGGGATTCCCGCCGGAATCCTGGCCGCGATCAAGCGGGGGTCGTGGTTCGACCAGCTGACGATGGGGACGGCGCTGGTCGGCTATTCGATGCCGATCTTCTGGTGGGGGCTGCTGCTCATCATCGTGTTTTCCGGCATCCTGGGCTGGACCCCGGTGTCGGGGCGCATCTCGCTGATGTATTTCTTTCCGCCCGTCACCGGCTTCATGCTGATCGACAGCCTGCTGTCGGGGGAAGATGGCGCCTTCGCCTCGGCGGTCAGCCACCTGATCCTGCCCACCATCGTTCTGGCGACGATCCCGCTGGCGGTGATCGCGCGCCAGACGCGCAGCGCCATGCTGGAGGTGCTGGGCGAGGATTACGTCCGCACCGCCCGCGCCAAGGGCCTGTCCCCGCGCCGGGTCATCGGCGTCCATGCGCTGCGCAACGCCCTGATCCCGGTCATCACCACCATCGGATTGCAGATCGGGGTGCTGATGGCCGGCGCCATCCTGACCGAGACGATCTTTTCCTGGCCCGGCATCGGCAAGTGGATGGTCGATTCGATCTCGCGCCGCGACTATCCGGTGGTGCAGGGAGGGCTGCTGCTGATCGCGGCCATCGTGATGATGGTGAACCTGCTGGTCGATCTGCTCTATGGCCTCATCAACCCGCGCATCCGCCACCGCTGAGATGAGAAGGGATATCGCATGAGCGACGTGACCACGCTGCCTCGTCCCGGATCGCTGCGCCAGCGCGCGGGCGAGTTCTGGTTCTATTTCAGCGAGAACAAGGGCGCCGTCGTCGGCCTGTTCGTGTTCCTGGCGCTGGTCGCGGTGGCGCTCCTCGCCCCCCTGATCGCGCCGCACAGCCCGTCCGACCAGTACCGCGACGCCCTGCTGATCCCGCCGATGTGGGCCGAAGGCGGGCGCGCGGCCTTTCCGCTGGGCACCGACGCGGTGGGCCGGGACATGCTGTCGCGGCTGATCTGGGGTGCGCAGTATTCGCTGTTCGTCGGCGTGATCGTCGTCACCGTCGCCCTGACCGGCGGCGTCGTGATCGGGCTGGTCGCGGGGTATTTCGGCGGCTGGGTCGATACGGTCATCATGCGGATCATGGATGTGATCCTGGCCTTTCCGTCACTGCTGCTGGCGCTGGTGCTGGTCGCGGTGCTGGGGCCGGGGCTGACCAATGCAATGATCGCCATCGCGCTGGTGCTGCAGCCGCATTTCGCGCGCCTGACCCGCGCCGCCGTCATGGCCGAAAAGAACCGCGAATATGTCATGGCCGCGCGCGTGGCGGGTGCGGGCAACCTGCGGCTGATGTTCCGCACCATCCTGCCCAACTGCCTTGCGCCCCTGATCGTGCAGGCCACGATGTCGTTTTCCACTGCGATCCTCGATGCCGCGGCGCTGGGCTTTCTCGGCATGGGCGCGCAGCCGCCGACCCCCGAATGGGGCACCATGCTGGCCGAGGCGCGCGAGTTCATCCTGCGCGCCTGGTGGGTGGTGACGCTGCCCGGCCTTGCGATCCTCGTCACGGTGCTGGCGATCAACCTCGTGGGCGACGGCTTGCGCGACGCGCTCGACCCCAAGCTGAAGCGGAGCTGATCCCATGCCCCTTCTGGACATCCGCAACCTGCGCGTCAGCTTCGACACCGCCGCCGGTCCCTTCATGGCCGTGGACGGGGTCAGCCTGTCGGTCGATCAGGGCGAGGTGCTGGCCATCGTCGGCGAATCCGGGTCGGGCAAGTCGGTGTCGATGCTGGCCGCGATGGGCCTGCTGCCCGCCAGCGCCACCGTCACCGCCGATCTGATGCAGTTCGACGGGCAGGATCTGCTGACCCTGCCCGCGCGCGACCGCCGCCGCATCATCGGCCGCGACATTTCCATGATCTTCCAGGAACCGATCGCCAGCCTGAACCCCAGCTTCACCGTCGGCTATCAACTGGCCGAGGTGCTGCGCCAGCACCTTGGCCTGCGCGGCAGACGCTTGCGCGACCGTTCGGTCGAACTGTTCGAGGCCGTGGGCATCCCCGACCCGGCCGAGCGGCTGTCCAGTTATCCCCACCAGATGTCGGGGGGGCAGTGCCAGCGCGTGATGATCGCCATCGCCATCGCCTGCAACCCGCGCCTGCTGATCGCGGACGAACCCACGACCGCGCTGGACGTGACCATCCAGAAGCAGATCCTCGACCTGCTGATGCAGTTGCAGGAAGACAGCGGCATGGCGATGATCCTGATCTCGCACGACATGGGCGTGGTGGCGGAAACCGCCGACCGCGTGGTCGTGCAATACAAGGGCCGCAAGATGGAAGAGGCGGACGTGCTGTCCCTGTTCGAAAACCCGCAGCATCCCTATACCCGCGCGCTGCTGTCGGCGTTGCCGGAACGGGCGACGGGGGACCGCCTGCCCACGGTCGGCGATTTCCTGGCCGAGGCTCCGGCATGAGCGACATCGTCCTGGAAGGGCGGGCCATCACCCGCGACTACGTCGGCGGCGGCGGGCTGTTCCGCCCGGCGCGCACCGTGCGGGCGCTCAAGGGCGTCGATTTCCGGGTCGAACGCGGCAAGACCCTGGCCATCGTCGGCGAATCAGGCTGCGGCAAGTCCACGCTCGCGCGCATCATCACGCTGATCGACCCCGCCACGACCGGCACGCTGCTGAT
>CALLYR010000315.1 GCA_937859005.1 uncultured Paracoccus sp.
TATCGCCTGGGCCCGCACGCGCCGCCGCGGCTGGTCAGCGCCGGGGCCGGGACGCGGGTCGATCCGCAGGCCTATGTCCGCTTTCTGGCCGCAGCGGGACAGGACCCCCGCTTTACCGCCGACCGGATCATGGATGAAATCTCGTTCATCTATGCCATGCCCCTGTGGGAACGGATGACCTATCGCTTTGTCCTGATCCCGGCGACGCGCAAGGCGCTTCAGGCGCAGGGGGCGCGTTTCGCCTGGACGCAGACGCGCCCGGACTGGGGGCCGGGGCGGATCGACCCGTTCAACCCGGTCAAGTTCCAGAACCTCGGGCTGGCCGACGACGGGACCATCGGCAATTCCGACATGATGCCGCTGTGGAGAATGGCCGCCACCGACGCGACCCCGCTGCGGCGCAAGGCGCTGCACTGGGACGGGCTGCTGACCGACCTGCACGAGACGGTGGTGGCGGGCGCGATCGGGGACGGGATGGACCACAAGTCCTGGCCGCGCACCCAAGCCTCCCTGGCCGCGATGGAGGATTTCATCCGCCATCAGACGCCGCCGCCCTCGCCCTTTTCGCCGGACCTGCCGCAGGGGCATCCCTATCGGGTCGATCCCGCCGCCGTGGCGCGGGGGCACGACCTTTATGCGGGCATCTGCGCCCAATGCCATGCGGCGGACGGCCTGCGGAACCGCAGCGTGATCCCGGTGGCGGAACTGGGCACCGACCGGCACCGGATCGACATGTGGACCACGGCGGCGCGCGACCGCTATACGGCCTATTCGCCCGACTATGACTGGGGCTTCCGTTATTTCCAGAAGACCCAAGGCTATGTCGCGCCCTCGCACGAGGGGCTGTGGCTGCGCGCGCCCTATCTGCACAACGGCAGCGTGCCCAACCTGCGGGCGATGCTGACCCCCCCCGAGGACAGGCCCGTCATGTTCTGGCGCGGCTCGGATCTGATCGACACGGCCAACGGCGGCTTCGTCAGCACCGAAGACGGGGACGCGATGCGGCACCCCTGGCTTTACGACACCCGGCTGCCCGGCAATTCCAATTCGGGCCATCGCTGGGGCACCGACCTGCCCCCCGACGACAAGGAAGCGCTTCTCGCCTATCTCAAGACGCTTTGATGCGGAGACTGGACCATGCGTGGAACTCTCGCTCGAACCGGAACGATCGCGCTCCGCATTCTTTTGGGGCTGGTGGTGCTGGCGCTGGTGGCGGCAATCGTGCTGTTCTTCGTGGTCCGCGGGCTGGTGCTGCCGCCCAGCGACAAATTCGGCGCCGTCGACGACGAGGCCAAGCGCGCCGGCCTGACGGTGGACAGGCTGCCCGGCGCGGGCGACGAATATTTCGCCAAGATGGACAAGGGGCTGCTGGTCAAGCC
>CALLYR010000316.1 GCA_937859005.1 uncultured Paracoccus sp.
CGGACCCGGTGGCAAGGCACAGCCCCGCCGCGGCCAGCACGTTTTCGGCCTGGAACCCGCCGATCAGGCCCAGCCGCACCAGATGGACCCGCCCGTTCAGGGAAAACCGCAACTCCTGCCCGGTGGCGTCGTAACGCTGCGCGAGGATGCGCAGGTCGCAGCCCTCGTCCCGGCCCACCGTCATCAGCCGCAGCCCGCGATCCGCCGCGATCCCGGCCATCTGACGGCCGCGGGGGTCGTCGGTGTTGATGACGGCCGCCGCGCCTTCGTCGAGGATATGGTTGAACAGCAATGCCTTGGCCGCGAAATATTCGTCGAAGTCGCGGTGATAATCCAGGTGGTCCTGGCTGAAGTTGGTGAAGGCCCCCGCCTTCAGCCGCACCCCGTCCAGACGGCGCTGGTCCAGCCCGTGCGAGGACGCCTCCATTGCGGCATGGGTCACGCCCGCCGCCGCGGCCTCGGCCAGGACTCGGTGCAGGGTGACGGGCTCGGGCGTCGTATGGGCAAGCCTGGCCTGATAATCCCCCTGCACGCCCATCGTGCCCAGGCTGATCGCCCGCAGCCCCAGCGCCTGCCAGATCTGGCGGGTGAAATTCGTGACCGAGGTCTTGCCCGAGGTGCCGGTCACGGCCACCACCGTTTCCGGCAGCGCCCCGAACCACAGCGCCGCCGCCCCGGCCAGCGCGGCGCGCGGGTCCTCGGCCACGATCAGGACCGCATCCGAACCGGCCAGCACATCGGCGGCAAGCTCGGCCCCCTGCCGGTCGGTCAGGACGGCGGCCGCGCCCTGGCGCAGCGCATACTGGATGAATTCACCGCCATGCAGGGCCGATCCCGGCAGCGCCGCGAACAGATGGCCGTCCCGCACGGTCCGCGAATCCACCGAAATCCCCGTGATCCGCGGATCGCGCCCGTCCAGTGCCTTCAGCCCCAGCCGGGACAGCGGCATGCCCGTTTCCGTCACCTGTCACCCCGTTCCTATCTGGACACGATCTTTACGGCATCGTCGGGCCGAGGTCCAATCTCGGGCAGCGTCACATTGCCGGGCCGCAGCCCCAGCATCGGCGACAGCCGCTGGACCAGCGCCGCCGCGACCGGCGCCGCGGTGGCCCCGGCAGTGCGCGATTCACCGCCCCCTGCCGCCGCGACGCTGGGTTCGTCCAGTGTCACCACCAGCACATATTCCGGCTGGTCGGCGGGATACATCGCGGCAAAGGTCGAAACGACCTTGCTGGCGTAATAGCCGCCGCCTGGGCGCGGCTTGTCGGCAGTGCCCGTCTTGCCGCCGACATCATATCCCGGCACCTCGGCCGCCTTGGCGGTGCCGCGCGTGACCACCTGCCGCAGCAGGTCGCGCGCCGCCCGCGCCGCCCGTTCCGACAGCACCTGTTCGCCCTGCGGATGGGTCTTGCGATGGACCAGCGTCGGGCGCACCCGCCGCCCGTCATTGGCAAGGGTGGCATAGGCCGAGGCCAGATGCAGCGGGCTGGCCGCCAGACCATGTCCGAAGGCGACCGTGGCCGAGGTCACGGCCGGCCAGCGCTGCGGCACCAGCGGCTTGCCGGTCGGGGCCTCGGTCATCTCGACCGGGGTCGGCTCGAAGAAGCCCAGCGCCTTGAGGAACTTCTGCTGGCGTTCCGCCCCCAGCATCTGCGCGATCCTGACCGTGCCCACGTTCGAGGATTTCACGATGATGTCCGCGACCGACAATTGCCCGCCGTAATTGTGAAAATCGTGGATCAGGTATTTCCCGATCTTCATCGGCGATGAGGCGTTGATCATCGTATTGGCGTTGACCAGCTTCTCGTCGAAGGCCTGCGCCACCGGGAAGATCTTGAAGGTCGATCCCAGTTCGTATTGCCCCTGCACCGCACGGTTGAACAACGGGCTGTCCGAGGCATCCCCCTTCAGCAGCGGGCGGGGACGGTCGTTGGGGTCGAAGTCGGGCAGGCTGGCCATGGCGACGATCTCGCCGGTCTTCACCTCCATCAGGATGCCGGTCGCGCCCTTGGCGCTCATCACCTTCATGCCGTTGGCCAGCACCTCCTCCATCGCGGCCTGCGCGGTCAGGTCGATGGACAGGGCCAGCGGCGCCCCCGCATTCGCCGGATCGCGCAGCCAGCCGTCAAAGGCCTTCTCGACCCCCGCCGTGCCCAGGACCTCGGCGCTGGAGACGCCCTCCTGTCCGAAGGTGGACCCGCCCAGGATGTGGCTGGCCAGACGGCCGTTGGGGTAAAGCCGCATCTCGCGCGGGCCGAAGACCAGGCCGGGCTCGCCGATGTCATGGACGGCCTGCATCTGTTCGGGGCTGAGCTTCTTCTTGATCCAGACGAACTTGCGGTCGCCGGTCAGGTCTTTGCTCAGCCGCTTGGCATCCAGGTCGGGAAAGATCTTCGCCAGTTCGCGCGCAGCGCGCGCCGGATCGACCAGATCGCGCGGATGGGCATACAGCGCATGGGTGGACAGATTCGTCGCCAGCACCCGCCCGCGCCGGTCCACGATATCGGCCCGCTGGGAAATGATCTGCGCGCCTGTTGACTGCGCCCGCGGCTCGCTGGGCTGGGTGTGGGCCAGCGCCCCCATGCGCAGCCCGACCGTGCCGAATGCCAGAACGAACCCCAGCACCAGCCATTTCAGCCGCGCTTCGGCCCGGCGCCGGGCCTTGTTCTGGATTTCGGCGTGACGGCGCGCGCGCAGCTCGGCCTCGATCTCGTCGGGGTCCTGCCCGGTTTCGCGCGCGCGCAGGATGCGGGCCAGGGGGCGCAGGGGGGTGCGGATCATGGCGGTCACTCCTGAAGAAAGGGCGGGACGGCGGGTTTCGGGGGCGGCCCGCCGGGGTTTCGCAGGGGGGGAAGGGCTCCCTCCAGCGCGCCTGCCGTGTCGGCCGGAACCGGCATGTCGGGGGCGGGATAATCGACGTTGCGGGCGCTGCCGAACTGGTTGGCGCCGACCGGCACCAGCTTCAGCCGTTCGAAATTCATGTCCACCAGCCCCCGCAGGCGTTCCGGCCGGTTCAGATAGGCCCATTCCGCCCGCAGCATGCCCAGATTCTCGCGCAGGCCCGCCATTTCGTTCTGGACCGCCTGCATCCGGTCGATCTGTGCCTGGGTGCGATAGTTTTCACGATAAGCCCAGAAGGCCAGCCCCATGACGATCAGCGCGGCGGTCAGGTAAAGAACCGGCCGCATCACGCCGCCCCCGGCAGGACAGGCAGGCCCAGCGC
>CALLYR010000317.1 GCA_937859005.1 uncultured Paracoccus sp.
ACACCGTCCTCTACTTCGAGGGCGAGCGCGGCCACCAGTTCCGCATCCTGCGCGCGGTCAAGAACCGCTTCGGCCCGGCAGGCGAAATCGGCGTCTTCGAGATGACCGGCGGCGGCCTTGCCGAGGTCGCGAATCCGTCCGCACTGTTTTTGTCCGAACGCGGCCAGCCCGTGCCCGGCAGCGCGGTTTTCGCAGGGATCGAGGGCACCCGCCCCGTCCTGACCGAGATTCAGGCGCTGGTCGCGCCGTCCACGCTGGCCGCCCCCCGCCGGACGGTCGTGGGACTGGATTCGGGGCGGGTGTCCACCATCCTTGCCGTGCTGGAGGCACGCTGCGCCGTCCCCTTCGCGGGGCTCGACGTGTTCCTGAACGTGGCAGGCGGCATGCGCGTCAGCGAACCGGCCGCCGACCTTGCCATCGCCGCCGCTCTTCTGAGCGCGCGCGAGGACCACGCCCTGCCCGCGGATACCGTCTTTTTCGGCGAGATCAGCCTGTCCGGTGCCCTGCGTCCGGTGGCGCAGGCGGAAAACAGGTTGAAAGAGGCGCAGAAACTTGGTTTTTCCCAAGCCATCCTGCCCGAGGTCCAGAAGGTCGAGGGCACGGCCGGCATGCGCATCGCGCGGGCCGGCGATCTGACAAGTTTCACGGGCGAGACATTCGGCGCCGGATGACCGCCCCAATCCGCGGGCAAGAACCCGCAAGAGGGCAGTAAGGAATGGACGGCTTCACCCTTGTGGACGGCATCGTGGCGGCCGTCATCATCCTTTCGGCGATCCTGGCCTATTCCCGCGGCTTCGTGCGCGAATCGCTGGCGATCCTGGGCTGGATCGGCGCGGCGATCCTGGCCTTCATGTTCGCAGCCGCCATGCGGCCGCTGATCGCGCAGGTGCCTTACGTCAACGACATCCTGGCCGACAGTTGCGAATTGTCCACCATCGCGGGCTTCGCCGTGGTCTTTGCGCTGGCGCTGGTGGTGTTTTCGATCCTGACGCCGCTGTTTTCATCGGTGGTGCAACGCTCGGCGCTGGGCGGCGTCGATCAGGGCATGGGGTTCCTGTTCGGGGTCGCGCGCGGCATCCTGCTGGTTGCGGTGGCCTTCATCGTCTATGATCGCGTGATGGCCAGCCAGCCGGTGCCGACCGTGGACAATTCCCGTTCCGCGCAGGTATTCAAGCGGATGAGCGGGCAGATGAACGACCAGATCCCGCAGGACGCGCCGGGCTGGGTCGTGGCCCGCTATGAACAACTGGTGCGCAGCTGCACGCCCACCGGCACGACAGCGCCCGCGGCCACCCTCCCGCCGGCAGCCCCGGCCCAATAAGGCGCTTTTCCGGTTGCCCGTGCAGATTTCGCGCCCCGGACCCTGCGCCGGGGCGTGACTTTCGTGCGCGGCGCCCCTAGATAGGCGGCGTCCCTGGATAACCTGCGTTCTTCCCCTGATCCGTTGCAAGCCAAAGGCCGGTGTGATGCAGCCATTTCTTGCCCACCCTTTCGATTCCGACCGGCTGCACGAGGAATGCGGCGTCTTCGGCGTGCTCGGCGTGAACGATGCCGCAAGCTTCGTGGCCCTGGGCCTGCACGCGCTGCAGCACCGCGGGCAGGAGGCCGGGGGCATCGTCGCCCATGACCCGCAGCAGGGCTTCAACAGCGCCCACCGCTTCGGCTATGTCCGCGACAACTTCACCAAGACGTCGCTGATGGAAACCCTGCCGGGCAGCCTTGCCATCGGCCATGTCCGCTATTCGACCGCGGGGTCCAAGGCCAACACCGCCATCCGCGACGTGCAGCCGTTCTTCGGCCAGTTTTCGATGGGCGGCTGCGCCATCGCGCACAACGGCAACATCACCAATGCCGTGGCCCTGCGGCGCGAACTGATCGAGCGCGGCTCGATCTTCCAGTCGGGGTCCGACACCGAATGCATCATCCACCTGATGGCCCGGTCGATCCAGAGCAATATCCCCGAACGGATGAAGGATGCGCTGCGCCGGGTCGAAGGGGCGTTCAGCGTCATCGCCATGACCCGGACCAAGCTGATCGGCGTGCGCGACCCCCTGGGCGTGCGCCCGCTGGTGCTGGGCCGGATCGGCGACGGCGGATTCGCGCTGGCGTCGGAAACCTGCGCGCTCGACATCATCGGGGCGCAGTTCGAACGGGAAATCGAGCCGGGCGAGATGGTGGTGATCTCGGACGGCCGCGTCGAATCCTCGCGCCCCTTCGGGCCGTCCACGGGGCGGTTCTGCATCTTTGAACATGTCTATTTCTCGCGCCCCGATTCCATCATCGGCGGCCGGTCAGTCTATGAAACGCGCTGCCAGATCGGCGTCGAACTGGCGCGCGAGGCCCCGGTGGACGCCGACCTCGTCTGCCCGGTGCCCGACAGCGGCACGCCCGCCGCCATCGGCTATAGCCAGGAATCGGGCATCCCTTATGCGATGGGGATCATCCGCAACCAGTACATGGGCCGCACCTTCATCGAGCCGACCG
>CALLYR010000318.1 GCA_937859005.1 uncultured Paracoccus sp.
ACTGCTGCGGGGTCATCTTGTGGAACATCGCGTCGCGGGTGATGCCGGCGTTGTTCACCAGCACGTCGACCGGGCCCAGATCGGCCTCGATCTGCTTGATGCCCTGGGCGCAGGCGTCATGATCCGCGACCGACCATTTGTAGGTCCTGATCCCGGTTTCCTCGGTAAAGGCGCGCGCCGCGTCGTCATTGCCGGCATAGTTCGCCGCGACCTCATAGCCCGCCTCTTTCAGCGCCTTGGAAATGGCCGCGCCGATCCCGCGCGATCCCCCAGTCACCACTGCAACCTTTGCCATAGTCCCCCTCCGTTACAACAAAATTGGCAATCCTGTTTCGCTCAACAGCTACGCTGGGACAGAATGTTGCGCAAGGGTTCATGAAAATCCGTCAGCGCCGCGCTGCCGCTTGCGGCGTCCGCCAAGGGGGCACGATGGTCGGCGCGCCGAAATAGAAGCCCTGCAGGCAGTCGATGCCCATGTCGATCAGGAAGGCCGCGTCCTCGGCCGTCTCGACCTGTTCGGCGACCGTGAACATGTCGAAATGGTGGGCAATCGACTGCAGCGCGCGGGTCAGGACCTGGTTGTCCGGCTGGGCGGCGATTTCGCGGATGAAGCGGCCGTCGATCTTGATCATGTCGAAGCAGAAGTCGCGCAGATAGCGGAACGAGGTATAGCCCGCGCCGAAGTCGTCCAGTGCGAAGCTGACGCCCCGGCCCTGCAGTTCGCGCATGAAGCGGATCACCAGATCGGGCAGGCCCATGGCCGAGCTTTCGGTGATTTCCAGGATCAGCCGCTCGGCGATGGTGTCGTCCGGCCCGATCCCGTGGCGCAGCGTCCGCATCCAGTCGGGATAGCCGATGGAGCGCGCCGACATGTTGATCGACAGCCGCAGCGACGGTTCCTCGGCCAGCGCGCGCAGGCCCAGCGCCAGCGCCAGGCAATCGATTCGGCGCCCCAGTTCCGAGGTTTCGGCCACCGGCATGAAGTCGCGCAACGGCACGATCCGCCCGGTTTCGTCGATGATGCGGATAAGTCCTTCGTGAAAGGCCGCGCGCGCGGGGCGTTCGGCCTGCACCACCGGCTGATAGGCCAGGACGGCATCGCCGCGGTCCACCGCCCGGCGCACCGTGGCCAGCGTCAGCCGCGACTGGTGGTCCACCGCGAAATCCAGCGGCGAGCCGCGCTGCGGGCGGTCGTCCGTGTCGGTTCCGATTGGCGTCAACGCAGCCTCCTGTCCCTTGTTCGCACCAGGTCTGCCCATGATGCGTCAAGATCCGGTAAATGGCAGCCACGATCCGAGAACAAGGTTAACGGGTAATCTTCTGTATTTAATCTGCCTTCAGTTGTTCGATCAGCGCCACCGCAGCGGGCGAGGCCCAGTCGGCATCCCCGCTCATCCGCGCGACTTCGTTGCCTTCGGCGTCGATCAGGACGCTGACCGGCATCGCCAGCACACCGAAGGCGCGGGCCAGCGCCATCTGCGGATCGGTCAGCGCGGGCAGGGCCGTGATGCCTTCCTCGTCGAAGAACTTGCGGATCGCGGGGGCCGGGTTGCGGCCTGCGGCGATGGTCAGGACCGCGAAATCATCATCCCCCATCTGTTTCTGCAGCGCGTCGAGCGAGGGCATCTCCTCGCGGCAGGGGGCGCACCATGTCGCCCAGAAATTCACCAGCAGCGCGCGGCCCCGGTAATCGGCCAGCGTATGGCTGCCGCCGTCAAGGTCGGTAAAGGCGATGTCGGGGGCGGGCTTGCCCTCGGCCTCGACCAGCTTGGTCAGGCCCGCGTCGCGGGCGGCCTGCCAGTCCACGGGGCCTGCGAAGCCCGCGTTTGCAGCGAAAAGCAGGGACGTATAAAGGGCTAGGGACCGCAGCATGTGACCTCCGAAGGACCGACGATGACCGACGCGACCCAGACCCATCCTGCCACGGCGGGGGCCGCCAACAGCATGTGGGGCGGGCGCTTCGCCGCAGGTCCCGATGCGATCATGGAGGCGATCAACGCCTCGATCGGATTCGACCGGCGGCTCTACGCCCAGGATATCCGGGGCAGCCGGGCCCATGCGGCGATGCTGGCCGCGCAAGGCATCATCAGCGATAGCGACGCGGCTGCGATCGGGGAAGGGCTGCTCACCGTCTTGTCAGAGATCGAGCGCGGCGAGTTCCATTTCCAGACTGCGCTGGAAGACATCCACATGAACGTCGAGGCACGGCTGAAGGATCTGATCGGAGAGCCCGCGGGCCGGCTGCACACCGCGCGGTCGCGCAACGATCAGGTCGCGACCGATTTCCGCCTGTGGGTGCGCGACCAGTGCGACGCGGCCATCGGGGGACTGCGCGAACTGATCCGGGTGCTGGTCGCGCAGGCCGAGGCGGGCGCGGACTGGGTGATGCCGGGCTTCACCCATCTGCAGGTGGCGCAGCCCGTGACATGGGGCCATCACATGATGGCCTATGTGGAAATGTGCGCGCGCGATCTGGGCCGCTTTCAGGACGCGCGGGCGCGGATGAACGAATCGCCCCTCGGGTCGGCGGCGCTGGCCGGGACCGGGTTCCCCATCGACCGCCATGCGACCGCCGCCGCGCTGGGCTTCGACCGGCCGACGGCGAACAGCCTGGACGCCGTGTCCGACCGCGACTTCGCGCTGGAGTTCCTGAGCGCCGCCGCGATCTGCGCCACCCATCTGTCGCGGCTGGCCGAGGAGCTGGTGATCTGGTCCAGCGCCCAGTTCCGCTTTGTCGCCCTGTCCGACCGCTGGTCCACCGGGTCCAGCATCATGCCGCAGAAGCGCAACCCGGACGCTGCCGAACTGATCCGGGCCAAGATCGGGCGCATCCTGGGGGCGGCGGTCGCGCTGTTCACGGTGATGAAGGGGTTGCCGCTCGCCTATTCCAAGGACATGCAGGAGGACAAGGAACAGGTCTTCGACGCCGCCGACACGCTGATGCTGGCCCTGGCGGCGATGACGGGCATGATCCGCGACCTGTCCGTGAACCGCGACCGGCTGGAAGCGGCGGCCTCGTCCGGGTTTTCCACCGCGACCGACCTTGCCGACTGGCTGGTGCGCGAGGCGGGGCTGCCCTTCCGCGACGCCCATCATGCGACCGGGACGCTGGTGGCCAGGGCCGAGGCGCGCGGCGTCGATCTGCCCGACCTGAGCTTGGACGAGATGCAGGCGGTCAATCCGGCGATCACCGCGGCGGTGTTCGACGTGCTGGGCGTGCGCAATTCGGTCGCCTCGCGCCAGTCCTATGGCGGCACCGCGCCCGATCAGGTGCGCGCGCAGGTCGCCCGCTGGCAGGCCGCCATGGAGGACTGGGCGTGACCCGGCGTCCCATCGCCCTGCTGGCGCTGCTGGCGCTGGCGTCCTGCGGCGTGGACGGGCCGCCCCGGCGTCCGGCGGGCGGGGAAGCCCCGCGCGTGACCATGCCCGGCGAGGCCGCGGCTCTGCCGATGGATGCGGGCTGACGCATTGGGCCGCGGCGCTCTCTGCGGATTGATCCCTGCGACCGGGAGAGTGGTTCACAATCCCTGCGCGAGTCGGCAAGACTGGCGCAAAACAATCCATCGAGGAGTGAGGGACGTGATCGGCAGACTGGGCGTGATTGCGGCGCTGGCCATGCTGGCGGGTTGCGGCGGCGGGACCGCGGGCGGATCGGCGGGGCAGGGGGAAATTCCCACCCCCGGCAAGGTCTATCAGTATGACCCGGACCGGCGCCATGCGCCCGTGTCGCTGTCGGGCGACGATCTTTACGGGCTGGAGCGGCGTGCCGGCTGACCTGACGCCGCTGCGGCTGGTCTGGTTGATTTTGACAGTGACGGGCGCAGGAATTTCCATCTGGAACGGCCTGCCCGCGCCTGCGGGCCCGGACTGGGCGGCGGTCCTGACGCTGGCAGTCTGGTGCCTGGTCGAGACGATGGTGCGGCGCAATTGGCTTGCGCTGGTCACGCTGCCCGCACTCGGCCTTGGACTGGGCTGCGCGCTGCCGCTATATCTGTTCATAAGGTCGCGCAGGGTCGTCTGATGGATCACTTCAACTATGCCGGCGGCGTGCTGTGCGCCGAGGACGTGCCGCTGACCCGCATCGCGGAGGAGGTGGGCACCCCGGTCTATGTCTATTCGGCCGCGACCCTGACCCGGCATTTCCTGCTGTTCCGCGAGGCGCTGGCCTGGACCGACCATCTGGTCTGCTATGCGGTCAAGGCCAATTCCAATCTGGCGGTTCTGAAGCTGCTGGGATCGCTGGGCGCGGGCATGGATGTGGTCTCGGGCGGCGAATACGCCCGCGCCCGCGCGGCAGGCGTTCCGGGCGAACGGATCGTGTTCTCCGGCGTGGGCAAGACGCGCGCCGAGATGCGACAGGCCATCGAGGGCGGCATCCGCCAGTTCAACGTCGAGAGCGAACCCGAACTGCGCGCCCTGTCCGAAGTGGCCGTGTCGATGGGCGCGACGGTCCCCATCGCCGTGCGGGTGAACCCCGATGTGGATGCGAAAACCCATGCCAAGATCGCCACCGGCAAGTCGGAAAACAAGTTCGGCATCCCCATCGCGCGGGCACGGCAAGTCTATGCCGAGGCGGCTTCCCTGCCCGGCCTGCAGGTGATCGGCATCGACATGCACATCGGCAGCCAACTGACCGATCTGGAACCTTACCGGCAGGCTTACGGCAAGATGGCCGAACTGACTCGGGCGTTGCGCGCGGACGGGCACGGCATCCTGCGGCTGGATCTGGGGGGCGGCCTGGGTATCCCTTACCGTCGCGACAATGCCGCGCCGCCCCTGCCCATCGAATACGGGCAGGTGATCCGCGAGACGCTGGGCGATCTGGGCTGCGAGATCGAGATCGAGCCGGGGCGCAACATCGTCGGCAACGCGGGTGTGCTGCTGGCGCAGGTCATTTACCTGAAACAGGGCGAGGGGCGGGATTTCCTGATCCTCGACGCCGCGATGAACGACCTGATCCGGCCCGCGATGTATGATGCCCATCACGACATCGTGCCGGTGCGCGAATCGGCGCCGGGGGCGGCGGTGCATCCAGTGGATGTGGTGGGTCCCGTCTGCGAGACGGGCGACACCTTCGCCCGCGGCGCGCAGTTGCCGGTGCTGGGGTCCGGCGATCTGGTCGCCTTCCGCTCGGCGGGGGCTTACGGCGCGGTGATGGCGTCGGAATACAATTCACGCCCGCTGGTGCCCGAGGTGCTGGTCGCGGGCGACCGTTACGCCGTGATCCGCCCGCGGCCCGGCATCGAGGAGATGCTGGCCCGCGACAGGGTGCCCGAGTGGCTGTGACCCGGCATGACGGGGGCCACCCGCCCCCTGCTGGTGCCGCGGCGCCGGACGATGCGGAGCATTGCCGTGAAGACATCCCCCCTGCGGCTGCGCGGGCCGTCCGGCTGACCCTTGCGGGCCTGTGGTGGGAAAGGCTGGGCC
>CALLYR010000319.1 GCA_937859005.1 uncultured Paracoccus sp.
GCCGCCGACCCTGGCGGGCTCCAGCGTGATCGCCTTGTCGCGCACCGGGCAGACTCGGTGGCAGATGCCGCAGTTCAGTCCCTTGTAGTTCAGGCAGGTCTCATGCCCGACCAGCACGGCGACGCCCATGTCGGCCTGCCGGATGTCGGGCAGCCCGCGGTCCAGCGCGCCGGTGGGGCAGGCGCGGGCGCAGGGAATGTCGCGGCACATATAGCAGGGGGTCTGGCGCGGGTTGAAGAAGGGCGTGCCCACGGCGGCCTCGTCCCCCCATTCGGCCAGCGACAGCGTGTCATAGGGGCAGGCTTCGACGCATAATCCGCAATGGACGCAGGCAGACAGGAAATCCGGCTCGGGCAGGGCGCCGGGCGGGCGCAGGGCGCGGGCATCGGCGCGGCTGGCCATCTCGACCAGCGCGGTCAGCGAAAACCCGGCCAGGCAGACCGCCCCGGCGGCGCGGCCGACTTCGCCCAGGGCGTCGCGGCGGGTCATCTTGCGCGGCTTTGCCATCGCCATCCTTTCCGGGGCCGGTGGACGGCGCCCCTGAAATCAGCTGTTCGTGTCCCCGTCTTCCGTGTCTTTCGTTGTATCGGCCGCCCGTGCCGCGCGCTGTTCGTCCAGCAGCGGCTCGTATCGGCGGTCGGTCAGTGTTTCCAGGAATGCGACAAGGGCATCGACCCGCGCATCGTCAAGGGCCAGGCCCGATTCGAGTTCGGTCAGCGACAGGTTTTCCGGCACCTCGGGATGGCCCCAGTCCTGCCCGGTTTCCGGGTTCACCTGCGCCTGCGCGCGCCGGCTGGTATATTTGTTGTAGAATGACACCGCCGTGCGCAGATCCTTGAAGGCGCCGTTGTGCATATAGGGGGCGGTCACGGCCACGTTGCGCAGGGTCGGCACCTTGAACTTGCCGGCTTCCAGCGGGTCGTCGATGCCGGGATGGTCGAGCAGTCCCCGGTCGATGTGATCCGTCCCCAACCCGCTGGCGGTGCGGGCATCGGGATTCACCGGCACGCCGATGTTGTGATATTCGAAATTGGTAAAGGTTTCCTGCGGTGCGATCCCCTGCTTGCGCTGCATGTGGCACAGCCGGCAGTTCCAGGTGATGAAGACGGTATGGCCGAATTCCTCCTGCGGGGTCAGCTTTTCCTCGCCGCGCATCCAGCGGTCGTATCTGGAATCGAAAGCCGAGAACGCCGGCGTGGACTGCCAGGCGGCCAGCGCCTGCGCTGCCGCGTCATAGGCGCGTTCGGCATCGTCCAGAATGCCCGCGCCGAACAGGGAATCGAAGTCCGCCCGGTAATCCGCATCCTTGCGCAGCCGGGCGGCGATGGTTTCCTTGTCGGGCATCGCCATCTCGACCGGGTTCAGCATCGGCTGGCCCGCCTGTTCGCGCAGATCGGCGGCGCGTCCGTCCCAGAACTGCCCGCCCTTGTAATGGCCGTTCTCGGTCCGGTGGAACGTCGGGCTGAAGGCGGCATAGGTCAGGGTGGGCGTGTTGCGGTCGCCATGCGATTCGCCGTCGTCGCCGACCGAGACCGCCCGTCCCGCCCGGCCCTCGCGGGGGTCAGTGAAGGCATGGGCGGGATCGTGGCAGGTCGCGCAGGACTGGGTGGCGCCCCGCGACAGCGCGGGTTCGGTGAACAGCCGCTCGCCCAGGCGCGCAAGCCGCGCGGGATCGGGGGGCGCGAGCGCCGCCAGCGCGTCCTGTGCCGGGGCAGGGGTTCCCGACAGGGCCAAGGCCGCCCAGCCGCCAAGGCCGGTCGCGGCGATCAGGGCAAAACGTCTCAACATGCTGCCACCTTCCCACGAATGCCTGCCGGCGCATGGCCGCCCGCACCGCGGCGGGCGCGGATCTCGGCCGTCAGCAGGCGATGGGCCACCAGATCCGCCAGATTGGCCAGCCGCGCCAAGGCCTGCTGCGCGGGCAGGTCGTCGGCCAGCGGGGCCAGCACCCCGTCCGGCCCGATCAGCCGATCGTGCTGGAGCCGAAGCGCCGCGATCAGGCCGTCCAGATCGCATCCGACCAGCACCGCCGCGCTGTCCATGGCGCCCGCATGGACCAGCATCTCCGAGGTGACGCGGAATTCCTCTGTCCCCGCCCGCGCCAGTGCCGGATGCCCGGTCTGCGCCGCGCGCAGCACGGCGAAAGCGGCCAGCATCCGCCCGGCGGCATCGGGGGCGTTGCGGGCGCGCTGGAACAGTTCGGCCACCGGGGCCAGGTCGGGCGCCAGGGGGTCCAGCGTGTCATGGTCCAGGATCAGCGCGCTGGGCCGGAACGGGGTACAGCGCCAGCGCGCGTCATGGGTGGTGTCTGCGATGCGCCAGCCCGCGACGGCCATGCCGCGCCCCGTCTCGATCACGTAGCGCAGCAGCCGGGGCTGCAACGCGCCATGGGCGCGCTGCAATGCCGCCTGTGCCGAAGTCGAGGTCAGGCGCAGGATGATTTCCGTCAGCTTGCCCGCTTCGTTGCCGTAAAAGCCGATCCGCAGATTCGCATCCTCGCCCGCGCCCGACAGTTCGTGCCCGGCCGGGTCGGCGATGACATCCAGTTCCCATTGCTGCGTCACGGGGTTGCGCAGCAGGAAACCGATCAGGAACTCGCGCGGGGCGGCATCGGCAATCGACAGACGGATGCTGTCGGGGCGGCTCGCGGGCGTCAGGGTTCCGCGGATGTCATAGGGAATCCACATGTCCGACTCTCAGTTCTATTCCACGATCACCTTGCCCTTCATGAAGGGATGCGGGGTGCAGTGATAATCATAGGTGCCCGGCTCGTTGAAGCGCATCGAAAAGCTCTGGCCTTTCTTCATCATCGGGCCGTCCAGCTTCTCGTCGGCCACCGCGCCGGCCTTGAAGGCCACGTTGTGGGGCATCGCCTCGGCGTTCTGCCAGGTGACCACGCTGCCCGCCTTGATGGTGATTTCGGGCTGCTGGTATTTCATCTTGTCGATCGTGACCGTGACCGCATCGGCGGGCACTTCGGCCGGGGTGGCCGTATCGGTGGTCAACACCTCGATCCTGTCCTGGGCGAGGGCTGGACCCGCGCACAGCGCGGCCAGCGCGAGGGCGGCCAGAAGGGACCGGGTCTTGGTTGCAGGGAACATCTGGGTCTCCGAAGGAACAGGGGTTGCAAGGCCGGGCGCGAGACAGGCCGCGCCCGGCGGGTCCGGCTCAGCCGGCCTTGCCCACGATGGGCGAGATCGTGCAGTGATAGGTCATCGCGTCGTCTTCCGCCCCGAAGCACCAGATGATGTCGTTGGCGAATTCGGGGCGATAGACGGGCAGTTCGCCTTCCGTGTTCAGGCAGGGGCAGCGGCCCGAGACGTTGGCGCCGCAGCAGTCGCGATAGGCGATCAGATAGCTTTGCCCGTCGGTCGGGTTATAGCAGCTGGCCACCCAGGACGCCGAGGCAAGCTGCGTTCCCGGCGGACAGTTGGTCAGCGACCCGCCCGAGCAGTCGCAGATGTTGCCGTCGATCGAGCAGTGCCGCCAGTAATCGCAGGACTGGATGTCGTGGTCCTGCGGCACGAACTTGGCGCGCGGATCGACGCCCTCTGGCGCGGTCGCTGCATTCGCGCGGCTGACCCGCCCGCGTCGGTCCACCGGCAGCAGCGGCACCAGGCCCACGCCCAGCATCACCGTGCCCAGCTTGCCGATCACGCTGCGGCGGCTGGTCTGTCCGGCCACGCGCCGCGACAGCTTTTCGACCATGTCGTCAAATCTGAAGTTCCCCAGCATCGAAGTCTCCTCCCTCTTGTCTGGCGGGGTTGGCGGGGGCGGCCCGGATTCAGGCCGCCTGCTTCTTCCGGCTGGCGATATACTGCTGCAGCGAGGCGAAGCCGGTCTTGTCGGCCTCGAGCAGGCTTTCCAGATGCTCGCGCGTGTTGGTCAGGCCCTTGGCGCGGATGATGCCCTGCGGGTCCAGCAGTACGCCATAGGGGATCTTGCCGACCTGGAAGGCCATCCCGGCTTCGGCCGAGACGACATAGCGGATCTCGCCCAGTTCATGCGTATCGAGGAAGCGGCGATGCTCCTCCGGGGCGCCGTCCGAAATCATCACGATCGAGATCTTTTCGGCCCGCGCGATGGACTTCATGATCGGGAACAGCTTGTCGCAGACCGGGCAGCTTGGCGCGGTGAACATCAGCAGCGTCGGGCGGCCGTCCTTGGCTGCGCCCCCGATCGGCACGGACCGTCCGAAGAAGTCGGGCAGCTCGAACGTGGGCGCCGCGTCCCCGATGTCGGGACCATGGTCGGTGATCATGGCGCCCATCGGCGACGAGCGTTCGTGCAGCAGCCCGACTTGGCGCATCAGCCCCAGAAGGACGACGGTGACGCCCAGGAAGGCCAGCCACAGAAGGATGTTGGATGCGATCAGAAACGTCATGTCAGCGGGCTTTCTGCAAGGTTTTCGCGGGATGCGCGGCGGAGATCCCGCCGAGCATTGAGGCGCTGAGGTAAAGCAGCATCGCCGTGGCCCCGGCCATCAGGCCGACCAGGCCCTCGGCCATGGCGGGCTGGTGGCTTGCGGGCAGCATCCACGCCACCGCCAGGGCCGCAGCGGCCAGGCCGATGTTGCGGGCGACCAGCAGCCAGCTGACCGTCTGCTTCAGCCCGTTGCGGAAGCAGCCGCAGTCGATCCAGGTCCGCCCGCGCAGGACGTTGACGGCCAGCGCCGCGGCAAAGACCGCCAGCAGCGCGGCCGCCATCCCTGCGGCGGGGACGGCCAGCGGGCGCACCATCAGCCCCGCCGCCACCGCCAGTTCC
>CALLYR010000320.1 GCA_937859005.1 uncultured Paracoccus sp.
CGCCCGCGCCCTCCGCGGCGTGATGCTGGATCTGGCCCAGCAGGTCGTGCGGGACGGCGAAGGTGCGACCAAATTCGTCGAGGTGCGGGTGACGGGCGCGGTCTCGCAATCGGACGCGCACAAGGTCGCGATGGCGGTGGCGAATTCGCCGCTGGTCAAGACCGCCATCGCGGGCGAGGATGCGAACTGGGGCCGGGTCGTCGCTGCCGTGGGCAAATCCGGCGCGCAGGCGGACCGTGACCGGCTGTCGATCCGCTTTGGCGACATGGTTCTGGCCGAAAACGGCTGGCGCGCCCCGGATTACGACGAAGACGCAGCCAGCGCCTATATGAAGCGCGACAATCTGGTGATCGGCATCGATCTGGGGTTGGGCAAGGGCGAACGAACGGTGTGGACCTGCGATCTGACGCACCGTTACATCGATATCAACGCCGATTACCGGTCGTGACGCTGGTCCTTGTCGCGGCCGTCGCGCTGATCGACGCGGACGGGCGGGTGCTGCTGGCGCAGCGCCCGCCCGGCAAGCCACTGGCCGGGTTGTGGGAGTTTCCGGGCGGCAAGGTCGATCCGGGCGAGACGCCCGAGGCTGCGCTGATCCGCGAACTGGACGAGGAACTGGGCATCCAGACCTGGAACTCGTGTCTGGCGCCGCTGACCTTCGCCAGCCACGCGTATGAGGATTTCCACCTGCTGATGCCGCTGTTCGCGTGCCGCCGCTGGCAGGGTGTCCCCCGCGGGCGCGAGGGGCAGGCCCTGTCCTGGGTGCGCGCGCACGATCTGCGCAGCTATCCGATGCCGCCTGCGGACCTGCCGCTGCTTCCCATCCTTCGGGACTGGCTCTGACGCGGGCCGAGGTGTTGCATTTCCTCCGCGGCCACAGGCCGCAATCCGCGTCTCAACCTTAAGTGTTAACGGAGCGGCAATCCGCGCGTGCTAGAATTCACGCATGGGAAGAAAGGGACGAACATGATTCGCACCATCAAAGTGGGCAGCTGCATTTCCATCCAGGGCACCTTCGAACGCGAGGCGGACAGCGGCCGCATCGTGGTCCGGGTCGGCAGCGAGATCTATACGGGCAAGCCCGTGACCCCGTAACCGATCGCGGGATCACCCTATAAATGACAGGGCGCCTTGTCCGGCGCCCTGTTGTCGTTCCACGGGGACGCTGACCGAACTGCCTGCACTGCCCTTTGACCCTTCAGGCTGCCTGCAGCACTATGGTCCGCTTTCCGCGCAAGGGATTGCTTTTCCCTTGGCTGGACCCGATCTCTCGCGGCAAGGCGCGGCCATCCGCTGGGGCCGAGACGGCAGCGCCCGTGGGACCGCTGCCGCCCCGGCCGGTTCACCGGGCAATTGCGGGCCACGCCGGTGAACGACAAGCCCCCTGTCAGCCCAGCAGAGGGTCGCTCCAGGCCCCCGAAGTGTTCCAGCCGGAACAGTCAGGGTCCTGCACCGTCTGGGGCGCCACGGAATAGCGGCACGCAAGCGCCCCCTACCCCGGCATGAGGTCCTGTTTCCACGGATCGGGGTCGAATGCCTCCCGCAGGCGAAGGCGCCAGCCGGCCGCCTCGGCCGAAGGAACGGGCTCGAACTCTTCGAACAGGAATACATCGGCATCCTCGTCCATCGGGCCGGCCGCGGTGAAGAGGGCAAAGAGGGACTCGGCAGATCCGCCACCCCTTCCGGCATGGCCTGGTTCTCGCCGCCGGCGGGCAACCGCGCAAGCAGCCTGTCCCCATCGAACCAGACCGCCTGCCCCGGCAACCTGCCACCCCGATCCACAGCGCCTGTCGCGCGCTCGTCCATGCTTGTTGTCCCTTTTGCCTGGCCTCGCGCGGGAGCTAGCACGACGGTTCCAAGAATCGCTTAACGGCGGGACCGTAAACGTAAAAAGGGCGGCCTTGGGGCCGCCCTTTCATGCATGTGATGCGGCGCTTACAGCTTGCGCTCGACTTCCTCGCGCTCGAAGATCTCGATCACGTCGCCCTTGCGGATGTCGTCGTAATTCTCGAACGCCATGCCGCATTCCTGGCCGGACTGGACCTCGCGCACCTCGTCCTTGAAGCGCTTGAGCGTCTTCAGCGTGCCTTCGTGGATCACCACGTTGTCGCGCAGCAGACGCACACCCGCCGAACGCCGCGCCACCCCTTCGGTGACAAGGCAGCCCGCGACGTTGCCGACGCCGGTGACGCGGAAGACTTCCCTGATCTCGGCATAGCCGATGAAGTTCTCGCGCACCTCGGCCGACAGCAGACCGCTGGCCGCCGCCTTGATGTCGTCCACCAGGTCATAGATGATCGAATAATAACGGATCTCGACCCCCTTCTGGTTGGCGGCATTCCGGGCCGGCGCATTCGCGCGCACGTTGAAGCCGATGACCGGCGCGTTGGACGCTTCGGCCAGGCCGATGTCGCTTTCGGTGATCGCGCCGACGCCCGAATGCAGCACGCGGACGCGCACCTCCTCGTTGCCGACCTTCTCCAGCGCCTGCACGATGGCCTCGGCCGACCCCTGCACGTCGGCCTTCACCACCACAGGCAGTTCGGCGACGCTCTCGTCGGCCTTGGCCTTGGCCATCAGTTCCTGCAGCGTGGTCGCGGCGCCCGCGGCGGCGCGCTTGTCCTTGGCGGCCTGGATACGATAGTTGGCGATTTCGCGCGCCTGGGCCTCGGTTTCGACCACGTTCAGCACGTCGCCCGCCTCGGGCGCGCCGTTCAGGCCCAGCACCTCGACCGGGACCGAGGGGCCGGCTTCGGAAATCCGCTCGCCCTTGTCGTTGATGAGCGCACGGACCTTGCCCCACTGTTCGCCGACGACAAAGATGTCGCCCTGCTTCAGCGTGCCGTTCTGGACCAGAACCGTGGCGACGGGGCCGCGGCCCACGTCCAGCTTGGCCTCGATCACGGCGCCCAGGGCGGCGCGCTCGGGGTTGGCCGTCAGCTCCAGGATTTCCGCCTGCAGCGCGATGGCCTCAAGCAGTTCGTCCAGCCCCTGCCCGGTATGGGCGGACACTTCGACATCCTGCACCTCGCCCGACATCTCCTCGACCACGACCTCATGCTGCAGCAGGTCGGTGCGGACCTTCTGCGGATTGGCGGTCGGCTTGTCGATCTTGTTGATCGCGACGATCATCGGGACGTTCGCGGCCTTGGCGTGGTTGATCGCCTCGACCGTCTGCGGCATCACGGCGTCGTCGGCGGCCACGACCAGCACCACGATGTCGGTGACGTTCGCGCCCCGTGCCCGCATGGACGTGAAGGCCGCATGGCCTGGCGTGTCCAGGAAGGTCAGCGTCGCGCCGCTTTCCGTGTTCACCTGATAGGCGCCGATATGCTGGGTGATGCCGCCCGCCTCGCCCGAGACGACATTCGCCTGACGGATCCTGTCCAGCAGCGAGGTCTTGCCGTGGTCCACATGGCCCATGATCGTGATGATCGGCGGGCGCGGTTCCAGATCCTCGGGCCGGTCCTCGACGCTGTCGATGACCTGTTCCACGTCGGCGTCCGAGACGCGAACGGCCTTGTGGCCGAATTCCTCGATCACCAGTTCGGCGGTGTCGGCGTCGATGGACTGGTTGGCCGTGACCATCATGCCCATCTTCATCAGCGACTTGATGACATCGGCCACGCGTTCCGCCATGCGGTTGGCCAGTTCCGACACCATGATGGCCTCGGGCAACTGCACGTCGCGGACCTGCTTCTCGGCACGGTGGGCCTGACCCATCGCCTTGGCGCGGGCCTTTTCCTGCTTGCGCTTCATCGCGGCCATCGAGCGCTGGCGACCGCCCTCGCCCGACAGCGCCTGGGTCAGCGACAGCCGGCCGGTGCGGCGGTTGTCCTCGGCCTTGGCCTTGGCCTTGGCGTCGCTGTCGCCGCCCGTGTCGCGGCGGTCGCGGTCAGTGCGGCGCGGACCGGCGGCCACGCCGGGCTTTTCGGCGCGCGCGGCAGCGGCCTCGGCCGCGGCGCGGTCGGCGGGCGCCGGGCGCTCGGCGGGCTTGGCCGACACCTCGGCCTTCTTCTGGGCGCGCAGCTCGGCTTCGCGCAGCTTGCGGGCGTCCTCCTCGGCCTTCAGCCGCAGGGCCTCCTCGCGCTCGCGCTCCTCGCGTTCCTTCGCCTCGATCTCGGAGCGGCGGCGTTCGCGTTCCTCTTCGCGGGCCTTTTCCTCAGCGGCGCGCTGGGCGATCTCCTCGGCCTCGCGCGCCTTGGCGGCGGCAAGGGCGCGCAGGCGGCGCTCCATCTCGGCTTCGGTGATCCCAGCCGGGCGCTTCGAGGGGTCCGAGGCGACGGACGCGGGCGAGTTCGGCCGCAGCGCAGGATTCGGCCCCGACGCCGGCTTGGGCGTCACGACCCGCTTGCGCTTGGTCTCGACCACCACGTTATGCGTGCGCCCGTGGCTGAAGCTCTGCTTCACCTGCCCGGACCGCCCGCCCGTGCCGCCGCCCAGACCCAGGGGCTTCTTTCCGTCTTTATCGCTCATCCGCTCTCGAATCCTTCCCGGCAGCGAAACTGCCGTCATGCCCGCGCAGACCGTTCAATCTGCTGGCGTCCCTGATAACCTTGTCGGTCAGGCCCCCACGCGCGAGCGCGCTGTGTATGACATGATCGCGCCCGAAAGCCAAACCCAATTCCGACGCCGTGAGGCATCCGAACCAGCGGCCACCCGTGGGCGTCCACAGCTTGCCCTTGCCACGGTCCGAACCGTCGCTGGCCTGGAAAAGCACCTTTGCCTTGCCGTCGGCCAGCCAGCCCTTGACCTTCTCGAATCCCGCGACCGCCAGACCCGCCTTTCGGGCCAGTGACACCAGCTCGACCACGCGCCGCGCCAATGCCGCCTCGATCCCGTCAGTCAGGTCGGCGGGAACCTTCACATGGGCCTTCGCCCCCCGTGAAAAAAGACCCTTGTCGGCGGCTTTCTGCAGTGCGGCACGATCCGCCGCAACCCAGAAGCCGCGACCAGGCAGCTTTTCGGCCAGATCGGGGACGACCATGCCATCGGGATCCGCCACGAAGCGGATCAGCCCATGCCTGGGCTGGACCTCGCCGGTGACGATGCACCGCCGTTCGGTCGTGTCGCGGTCCTTTTCCCGGCCTGCGCGCGTCAAGCGGCGATCCGGGGCGTTACACCCCGGCCTCCCCGGCTTCGCCCTCGGCCACGTCCGCCGCCGCGGGG
>CALLYR010000321.1 GCA_937859005.1 uncultured Paracoccus sp.
GAGGGGAAATCCGGGTTGACCGGCACCGTCACGATCGCGTTGGCGCGGGCCACATCCTCGTTCTCCAGCCCCGCGCGCTCGGGGCCGAAGATCAGGGCGACGCGCCGGCCGTCCGCCGCCATCGCCCGCGCCTCGCTCATCGCGGTGGCGGGGGTGTGGACGGGTTTCGTCAGCTCGCGCCCGCGGGCGGTGGTGGCAAAGGCGAAATCCACGTCCGCCATCGCCTCGGCCAGCGTCGGGAACACGCGCGCCCGGTCCAGCACCCGCCCGGCCGCGCCGGATGCCATCGCCACCGCACGCGGATTGGGCCAGCCGTCGCGCGGATCGACCAGCCGCAGGTCGGTCAGGGTAAAGTTCAGCATCGCGCGCGCGCTCGCGCCGATGTTTTCACCCATCTGCGGGCGCACGAGGATCACGACAGGGTCCGACATGCGTCGCGCCCTAGCGCCGCAGCCCCCGCCCGGCAAGCCCGCAGCTTCATCTTGCCCCAAATATCCTGGGGTGAGCAGGCAAGGCCTGCGAGGGGCAAAGCCCCTTTCCCCGCACCCACCGCTGCGCTATCCCCCTGCAACCATCGGAAAGGACGACCGCAATGCCGCAGGACGCGCCCCAGCTTTACCTGATTGCCCCCTCGCTGGTCACCGCGTCCGAACTGGGTTCGCGGCTGTCGGCGGTGCTGGACGCCCATCCCGTCGCCTGCCTGCGCCTGCCCGGCGCAGGGGACGAATCCGAACTGGGCCGGCTGGCCGATCTGGCGCGCGACCTCGCGCACGCCCGCGACGTGGCCGTGGTGATCGACGATCACCTGCGGCTGGCCCAGCGGCACGGGCTGGACGGGGTGCATCTGACCGACGGCGCCCGCGGCGTCCGGGCGGCGCGCAAGGAACTGGGGGCGGATGCCATCATCGGCGCCTTCTGCGGCGCCTCGCGCCACGAAGGCATGAACGCAGGCGAGGCGGGCGCGGATTATGTCGGCTTCGGCCCCTGCGGCGCGACCGCGCTGGGCCGAGGGGAAACCGCGCCTCTGGACCTGTTCCAGTGGTGGTCCGAGACGATCGAGGTCCCCGTCGTCGCCGAAGGCGCGCTGGACGCCGCCCTGATCCGGGGCCTGTGGCCGATTGCCGATTTCATCGCCATCGGCCCGGAAATCTGGTCGGCCGAGGACCCGGCGGCGGCGCTTTCCGCCCTCTGGGGCTGAGCGCGTTCAGGATGCCGTAAGCATCCGGCCTTAGGTTCCTGCGGGAATCAACGTCCGCCACAGCCAGGGAGTTCAGGATGTTTCGCTATTCCCCCGCACAGATCGCGCTGCACTGGGGCGTCGCCCTGCTGATGGCAGTCCAGTATGTCATCGACGAG
>CALLYR010000322.1 GCA_937859005.1 uncultured Paracoccus sp.
GGGGCGCGCCCCTGCCGGTTCCAGCAGGTCGGCCAGCGTCGGCACCGCGCCGTTGTGCAGATAGGGCGAACGGGCCCAGATGCCGTCAAGCGGGTGGCTGGCATAGCCCGCGGTCTTGCGGAAATGGGTGAAGCGCCAAGGATAGCCCACGTAAAGCGTGTTCTGGGCTGCGGCGAAATCCGGCGTATAGGACGCCCAGCGGCCCGGATCGGTGCCGATCTCGTCCAGCGCCACCACCTGCCCCAGCGCGGGATGACGGCCGGTGTTGTAATCGTAACCCTCCGGCCCGCCCTGCCCGTGACAGGCGGCGCAGCGATCCGCGAAAAGCGCGGCGCCCCGCCGGGCCAGCGCCTCGTCGATGGGGCCGGGCCAGCGGGGCGGCGGCAGGTTGCGCATCCACGCCTCGATCCGGGCGATGGCGGCGCGGTCCACCGTCACCGGCGTCACCCCTGCCCCCAGCGCCGCGCTGAGGTTGCGTTCGGCGACCGAGGGATTGTTGCCGTCCCAATGCAGGTTCATCCCCTCGCGCGGGGCCTGCATCCACAGCGACGGATAATCCGACGCGCCGTCCAGCGCGACCGGATCCAGCGTCTCGGGCGTCATCGGGAACCCGAACTGGATCGCCTTGTAGGGGTTGAAGGTGTCCACCCGCCCCGGCCCCCAGGGCTGCTGGCGTTCGATGAAGGCAAGCTGTTCGCCCACCCGGCCAAGCCCCTGCTTGATCTGGGGAAAGGCGATGGTGCGATATACCAGCCGCTCGAACGGGTTCAGATGGCCGGGAACCTTGTCGCTGTTGATCGCGGCGATCAGCGCGTCCGCGGTGAAGCCCGGATCGCGGCCCACGTCCACAAGGAAGCGGATCAGCTCCTGAAGCTTCAGATTGTTGGACGGCGCGCCATAGATCATGTGGCGCGTGGCGTCGCCCGGCATCCTGTAGGTGCCCACATGGCACAGCGAGCAGTTGAACCAGCCCCGTTCGACCCCGTCCATCACCCGGCGGGAAAAGCCGATGGGCAGGTCGTCGCCTTCGGCATAAAGCAGGCCGAACCGCCTGAAATCCTGCCCGCCGGTCCGGCCGGGATACATCGCCGGCAGCGCCAGAAGAACCTGGGTCGGCAGGCCCGTGACCTCGCTGCCGATGGAGCCGTGCAGGAAATGGGCGCCGTCGTCTTCGTGGGCGACGACATATTCGTTGGCGAAGACCAGCCAATAGATGACCAGCGCCAGCACGATCAGCACGATCAGCCGGGTCCAGCGCCTGCGGCGCCTCGTCGCCGCCTCGAC
>CALLYR010000323.1 GCA_937859005.1 uncultured Paracoccus sp.
CAGCCCGTCACGACGATGGGGAGGTTCAGGTCGGCCACCATCCGGCGCACGATCTGCAACTGCTGCCAGTCCTTTTCGCCAAAGAACGCCCGGTCGGCCCCGGTCATCAGGAACAGCTTGGCCACCACGGTCGCCATGCCGTCGAAGTGGCCGGGCCGGAAATCGCCGCACATCCCCTGCGCCAGGCCCGCCACGCTGACCGTGGTGGTAAATCCGGGCGGATAGACCTCATCGGCGCTGGGCGCGAACAGCACATCGACCCCGCGCGGTTCCAGCACGGCACGGTCGCGGTCCTCGGTCCGGGGATAGTTCGCCAGATCCTCGGGCCGGTCGAACTGGCGCGGATTGACGAACAGCGTGACGATCACCCGGTGGCACTCGGCGCGGGCGGCGTCCACAAGGCTGAGGTGCCCTGCATGCAGCGCGCCCATCGTCGGCACGACCGCCACGGTTTCCCCCGCGGCGCGCCAGCCTGCGACCTGCGCACGCAGGTCGGGGACGGTGCGGATCGCCCTCATGCGGCCCCCTCGTCGGCAAAGACATGCTCGGGCCCCGGAAAGCGGCGGGCGCGCTCATCGGCGGCATAGGCGGCCACCGCATCCGCCGCCGCCGTCCCCAGTTCGGCATAGCGGCGCACGAAGCGGGGCCGGAAATCGGTGAACAGCCCCAGCATGTCGTCGATCACCAGGATCTGTCCGTCGCAATCGGCTGACGCGCCGATGCCAATCGTCGGGATCGCCAGTCCGGCGGTGATGTCGCGGGCCAGCGCGTCGGGCACCTTTTCCAGCACCAGGGCGAAAGCGCCCGCATCCGCCACCGCGCGGGCATCCGACCGGATGCGTTCGGCATCCGCACCCCGCCCCTGCACCTTGTAGCCGCCGACGACATTGACCGCCTGCGGGGTCAGGCCGACATGGGCCATGACCGGCACGCCGCGCGCGGCGAGGAAAGCGATGGTCGGCGCCATATGCGCGCCGCCTTCCAGCTTGACCGCGCCTGCGCCGGTTTCGCGCAGGGTCCGGGCGGCGGCGTGGAACGCCTGTTCGGGTCCGGCCTCATAGACGCCGAAGGGCAGATCAACCACGACCAGCGCCCGTTCGGCCCCGCGCATCACCGCCTGCCCGTGCAGGATCATCATGTCCAGCGTCACCCCCAGGGTCGAGGGCAGGCCGTGCAGCACCATGCCCACGCTGTCGCCCACCAGCAGAACGTCGCAATGCGGGTCGGCCAGACGGGCCACCGGCGTCGTATAGGCGGTCAGGCAGACCAGAGGATCGGCGCCCTTGCGGGCGCGGATGTCGGTCGCTGTCAGGCGGCGGAGCGCGGTGGATGCGCTCATCACTCCCCTCCCGTGATGCTGCGGTGCAGCGATGGCAGGTTCATAACGGCAAAGCACCCGCGCACAAAGCGCGAATCGGGTCAGGCGGTCAGCCGCGTCCCGTCCTGTCCCCGGATCGACACATCCACCAGCGCGCCCTCGGCCATGTCGCGGTCAAAGGCGACTTCGGTGAACTGTTCGGTGCGGCCCAGGCGGGGGCCTTCGGTCAGGATGCGGTGGGTGCGCCCCACCTGCGCGGCCAGATGCGCGGCCAGCGCGGCATCGCCCGCAGCCCGCAGCCGGGCCGCGCGGTCCTTGATCGCAGGCCCCGGCACCCGCGGCATCCGCGCTGCCGGGGTTCCCGTGCGGGCGCTGTAGGGGAACACATGCAGGAAGGTCAGTCCGCAGTCCTGAACCAGCTTCACCGAATTCTCGAAATGCGCCCCGGTTTCGGTGGGAAAGCCCGCGATGATGTCGGCGCCGAACACGATATCGGGACGCAAGCCCCGCGCCGTTTCGCAGAAAGCGATGGCGTCGTCGCGCAGATGCCGACGCTTCATCCGCTTCAGGATCAGGT
>CALLYR010000324.1 GCA_937859005.1 uncultured Paracoccus sp.
GCCGGGAAAGCAGTCCGGCATGCCGTCTTCAATGGGGCGGAACCCGAAGGGCCTGAACGGTGCCATCGGCCCCCGGCCGGAACGGCAACAGAAACTGGCCAGGAGGCTTGACGCCCGGCAGAGAGTGGGCATCCGGCGGTCTCACCCCTGCCCTCCCCTGCCCCTCCTCAGGCCAAGCCTTCCGCCCGGAACAGCGCCATCACATCCGCCTCGGGCCGGGCGCCGACATGGCCAATCACCTCGGCCGCGGCGATGCAGCCCATGCGGCCTGCGACCGCCAGCGGTTGCCCGGCGACAAGGCCATAGATCAGGCCCGCAGCGAACTGGTCCCCCGCGCCAGTAGCATCCACCGGTGTCACGCGATGGACCGGTGCCGTCACCCGTTCGCCCTCTCGGATCAGGATCGCACCGTCGCCCGACCGAGTGCAGATCACGGTGCCGCAGTCGGCGGCGGCCAGTTGCAGCGCCCGGTCCAGATCCTCGACCTGATAGAGCGCCTGCCATTCGTGGATGTTGCCGATGACGTAATCCATCGACCCCGCGACCAGCCGCCGGAAATCGTCCCGGTGCCGGTCCACGCAGAAAGGATCGCTCAGCGCGATGCCCGCCTGCCCGCCCGCGGCGTGGCACGCATCGGCAGCCTTCAGGAAAGCGGCCTTGCCCTGATCCTTGTCGAACAGATAGCCTTCCAGAAACAGCCATGTCCCATCGGCGAACAGCGCGGGGTCCACATCCCCCGGCCCCAGTTCCGCCGAAATCCCCAGCCAGGTGTTCATCGACCGCTCGCCATCCGGCGTCACATGGATGATGGAACGAGAGGTCGGAAGTCCTGCCCCTGCCACCGGCGCGTTGACGAAATCGACCCCGTCCGCCCCCATCTCATGCGCATAGGCGCGGCCCAGATCATCATCGGCCACCCGTCCGATGAAGGCCGCATCCAGTCCCAGCCGGCCCAGACCCGCCATGGTGTTCGCGACCGAACCACCCGGCACCAGGCGCGAGCGTTCACGCGCTTCGTCTCGCGAGGCCATCAGGAAATCGGACCTGTCCCGATCCACCAGCTGCATGATGCCCTTGCGAACGCCCAGCCGGTCCAGTTCGCCGTTCGTGGCGGGGGCGATCACGTCCATGACCGCATTGCCGATGCCGATGACCCGGTGCGCCATGAAACCTCCGCCGCGCATATGAAAGTGGCCCTGTCAATGACGGCTTCGCCCGCCGACGGCAAGAGGATCAGCCCGGCAGAGTCTTCGGCTCGTAAGGGCACAGATCGGTAATGGGGCAGACCGGACAGCGCGGACGCCGTGCCTGACAGATGTAACGGCCATGCAGGATCAGCCAGTGATGGGCGTTCTGCTGGAACTCGGCCGGGACATTGTCCTCGATCGCACGCTCGACTTGCGCTTCGTCGCGGCCGGGGGCGATCAGGGTCCGGTTGCCGACGCGGAAGATATGCGTGTCCACCGCCTGCGCCGGGATGCCCCGCCCGACGCCGGGCAGCGTCATCAGCGCCGCCCGCGACGAGGGCACCCGGCCCCCGAAATCGTCGATCAGCCGTTGCGACAGCGCGACGACATTGCGCGCCTTCTGCCGGTAAAGACCGATGGTCCTGATATGTTCGGTCACTCCTTCGACCCCCAGCGCCACCATCGCCTGCGGCGTGGGTGCTGCGTCGAACAGCGCGGGCGTGGCCTTGTTGACACTGACATCCGTCGCCTGCGCCGACAGCGCGACTGCAACCAGCAGGGTGAAGGCGTCGCGGTATTCCAGTTCCGTCACAGGATGCGGATTGGCCGCCTGCAACCGCCCGAAAATGCCGACCTGACCGGCATAAGGCAGGGGCGCGGGCAGCCGCGCCGTCTGCCGGCGGGTTTTCGCCGCTTGTTCGGGGCTTGCACGCAGGGGATCGGGGTGGAGGGGACGGGCGGCCATGGTCCCGTGATGCCCGTGCCGTGGCTGCGGCGCAAGCCGGGGCGCGCCGGCTTATCGTGAGAACGTGACACGATGTCAGCGCATTGCGCCCTGCTGCGCTGGAAGGAGGGTGGAAATCGTGCCACGATGACCCGCGTTCACCGGAGGCAAACCCCGGTCCCCACCGGCGCTGCGGGACGTTTCGCAGCGCCCGCACAGAAAGGTTCGACAATGACGACCCGCCTTCCCCTGGTTCTCGGCTCTGCCGCGCTGATCGCGCTGGGGGCCTGCACCGACCAGTATGGCCAGACCACTCAGATGAGCCGTGCCCAGCAGGGCGCCATTGCCGGCGCGGCTGCGGGCGCGATCTATGGCGCCACGCGCGACGACGACAGAAGCGGCCGCGGCCGCGATGCGCTGAAGGGCGCAATCGTCGGCGGCGCGGCAGGCGGTCTGGCCGGGTCGGTCCTGGACGCGCAGGCGCGGGCGCTGCAGAGCCAGATGACCACCCCCGGCGTCAGCGTCGTCAATACCGGGCAAAGCCTGAACGTCACCCTGCCGGAAGGCGTGCTGTTCGCCTTCGACAGCGCCGCGGTGTCCGGTCCGGCGCAGAACGACCTCTATGCGCTGGCCCGCAACCTGCAGCAATATCCGAATTCGACCGTGCAGGTGATCGGCCATACCGACAACACCGGAGCCGCCGCCTATAACATGGACCTGTCGCAGCGCAGGGCACGCTCGGTCGCGGGCATCCTGACCGCGGGCGGCGTGTCCCCCAACCGCATCGCCATCAGCGGCATGGGCATGACCCAGCCGGTCGCCTCGAACGCGACCGCGGCGGGCCGGGCCCAGAACCGCCGCGTGGAAATCATCATCCGCCCGACCCGCTGAGGATCGGGACCTGGCGTCCGGGGCCGGGAAAACTCCCGGCCCTTTTTCATGCGCGGAAACGCTGGCGCAACGAAAAACCCCCGACCGCAAGGCCGGGGGTGAAGTCACAGTCGTCGTGTGGGCGGGATCAGTTCAGATGACGCGCCACATCATCGATCGCCCGGTCGATTCCGGCGGCACGATCGGCCGCGCCCATCTGCCGGCCCAGCACATCCGAGGCCGCCGCAACCGCGACCTGGACGGCCTGATTGCGCACCGCGCGCACGGCGTCCGCCTCGGCCGAGGCGATCTGGTCCTGGGCGGCCTGCAGGCGGCGTTCGATCGACTGCTGCAGATCGACCTTGGCCTTGGCGGCCTGAGCCAGCGCCTCGCGCCGCGCATTGGCGACGATCTCGTCCGACTGGCCCCTCACCTCGCGCTGGCGGCGTTCATACGAGGCATAGATTTCCTGCGCCTCGTCCCGCAGGCGGCGGGCCTCGGCCAGATCGGCCTTGATCCCTTCGGCGCGGCGGTCCAGCAGCTTGGCAATCGCGGCGGGCACGCGGAAATACAGCAGCACCCCCACGAACAGCAGGAATGCCAGCAGGACGA
>CALLYR010000325.1 GCA_937859005.1 uncultured Paracoccus sp.
GATACAGCCGCGCGGCCTCCTCCTCCCGCCGTCCCTCGGGCACCTCGCCAAAGCCGCGCAGCGTGCGGGGCAGGCGCTCGGCCACCTCGGCCAGCGTCTTCGCGGCCGGGCGGCGGCCGACATAGTCCATGATCGCCTCCAGCCCCTCGCGGCGCAGGGCCGGGCCCACGTCGTTCAGGCACACGCCCAGCAGCCGGTCTTTCGCCACCGCCGCCAGAAACATCGCGATCAGGCCCCCGCGCGAGGTGCCGACGACCGCCGCGCGCGCGATCCCCAGATGGTCCAGCAGCGCCAGCGCGTCCGCCCCTTCTTGCGGGACGGTATAGGTCTCGGCCCCGGTCCAGTCCGACTGCCCCCGCCCGCGGTAATCCATCCGGATCATCCGGCAGTCGGCCAGTGTCGGCGCAAGGTAATCGAAATCGTCCATGCTGCGGGTCAGCCCCGCGAGGCACAGGACCGGCAGGCCCTGACCCTGATCCATATAGGCCAGGCGGGCGCCGTCGGCGGCGGTGAAGAACTGCGTGGTCATCGGCGCCTCTTTCATCTTGCTGCAAATATCCCTCGGGCTGATGAGCGCCCGGGAAACGGTCCGGTGAACCGTTTTCAGCGAACCCGCGGCCGGCAGATCCCGCGCGGGCAGCGGCCCCGGTCCGCCGTCAGATGTTCTCGGGCTGCGGCATCCCCAGCACGTGATAGCCGCCGTCCACCAACACCACCTCTCCGGTCGTGCAGGCACCCCAATCGCTGCAGAGCCACACGGCCGTACCCCCGATCGCCTCCAGCGTGGCATTGGCGCGCAGGGGCGCGTTCGCCTCGGTATGGCGATAGGTCTTGCGGGCGCCTCCGATGGCTGCGCCTGCCAGCGTCTTCATCGGGCCGGGGCTGATCGCGTTGACGCGGATGCCCTCGGGGCCCAGGTCGTTGGCAAGGTAACGCACCGTCGATTCCAGCGCCGCCTTGGCCACGCCCATGACGTTGTAAAAGGGCGTGACCCGGTTCGACCCGCCATAGGTAAGCGTCAGGATCGTGCCGCCCGCGCCCATCAGCGGCAGCGCCCGCCGTGCGACCTCGATCAGCGAATAGCAGGAAATATCCAGCGAGTTCCTGAAATTCGCCCGGCTGGTATTGACGAAACGTCCGGTCAGTTCGTCCTTGCTGGAAAAGGCGATGGCATGGACCAGGATGTCGAGCCGGCCCCAGCGGTCGGCCAGCGCCGCAAAGGTGCGGTCCAGCGAAGCGTCGTCGGACACGTCCGCATCCACCAGAAGGTCCGACCCCAGCGAGGCGGCCAGCGGCTCCACCCGCTTGCCGAAGGCCTCGCCCTGATAGGTGAAGGCCAGTTCCGCCCCCTGTGCGGCCAGTGCCTGCGCGATGCCCCAGGCAATCGAGCGGTCATTTGCAACACCCATCACCAGGGCGCGTTTTCCCTGCAGCAGCGCGGTCATGATGCCTCTCAGTCGCGCAGTTTCGACAGGACCAGCGTGGCATTGGTGCCGCCGAAGCCGAAGCTGTTGGACAGCACCGAATCCAGATCGACGCCGTCGATGCGCTGCATGGCGATTTCCTCGGGCCGGATCGCGGGGTCGAGCTGGGTGATGTTGGCGGATGCGGCGATGAAGCCTTCCTGCATCATCAGCAGGCAATAGATCGCCTCATGCACGCCGGTCGCGCCCAGCGAATGGCCGGTCAGCGATTTCGTGGACGACACCTTGGGCACGTTGCCTTCGCCAAAGACGCGGCGCAGGGCCTGGATCTCGATCACGTCGCCGACCTGGGTCGAGGTGCCGTGCGCGTTGACATAGCTGACGCGGCGCCCCTCGGGCAGGGTGGCCAGCGCCAGCCGCATCGACCGTTCGCCCCCTTCGCCCGACGGCGCCACCATGTCGTATCCGTCCGAGGTCGCGCCGTATCCGGTGACCTCGGCATAGATCTTCGCGCCGCGGGCGCGGGCGTGTTCCAGTTCCTCCAGCACCACGACGCCGCCGCCGCCGGCGATCACGAAGCCGTCGCGGGTGGCGTCGAAGGGGCGCGAGGCGGTCTGCGGCGTGTCGTTGTATTTCGACGACATCGCCCCCATCGCGTCGAACAGGCACGACAGGGTCCAGTCCAGTTCCTCGCCGCCCCCGGCGAAGACGATGTCCTGCTTGCCCATCTGGATCTGTTCGACCCCGTTGCCGATGCAATGGGCGGAGGTCGAACAGGCCGAGGTGATCGAATAGTTCACGCCCTTGATGGAAAAGGGCGTGGCCAGGCAGGCCGAGTTCGTGGACGACATGCAGCGGGTCACCATGAACGGCCCCATCCGCTTGGGCGCGCCCTTCTCGATGACGATGCGATGCGCGTCGAAGAAATTCGAGGTGGACGGCCCGCCCGACCCCATGATGAGACCCGTGCGCTCGTTCGAGACGTCACCCGGTTCCAGTCCGGAATCGGCGATGGCCTGCTGCATGGCGATGAAGTTCCAGGCAGCGCCCTCGCCCATGAAGCGCAGGTCGCGCTTGTCGACATGGGCGGCGATGTCGATGTCCGGCCTGCCGTGGACCTGGCTGCGGAAGCCGTGTTCGGCGTATTCGGGCGCGAACACGATCCCCGACCGGCCCGCGCGCAGGCTGTCGGTGACCTCGGCGGCATTGTTGCCGATGGGCGAGACGATCCCCAGCCCGGTGATGACGACGCGGCGCATGGGCACCCTCCTTTCCGTCAGCTCTCCGACAGAGCGACCTTCATGTCCTTGACCTGATAGATGACCTCGCCGTCCGCCTCGACGATGCCGTCGGCGACGCCCATGGTCAGGCGGCGGGTCTGCACGGCCTTGGTGAAATCGACCTTGTAGGTCAGCAGCTTCCGATCCGGGCGGACCATGCCGGTCAGCTTGACCTCGCCCACGCCCAGCGCATAGCCGCGCCCCTGCCAGCCGCGCCAGCCCAGGTTGAATCCGGTCAGCTGCCACAGCCCGTCAAGGCCCAGGCAGCCCGGCATGATCGGGTTGCCGGGAAAGTGGCAGGCAAAGAACCACAGGTCGGGCGTGATGTCGAATTCGGCGACGACATGGCCCTTGCCGTGGGCGCCGCCGTCTTCGGAAATGTCGGTGATGCGGTCCATCATCAGCATCGGCGGTTCCGGCAACTGGGCATTGCCGGGGCCGAACAGCTCTCCCCGCGCACAGGCCAGGAGATCGTCCTGGTCGAAGCTGGTCTGTTCCATCGCCATGAGTGGTCCGCCCTGCTTGTGCCGCCGGGCCGGACGCCGACGGTCGTTGACGCAGGGTCTATCACCCGCCCGCGCCGCCGTGCAAGTGCGCCCCTGTCTTGCCCATGCCATTGCGCGGCAGGATGGTGCCGCCCGCGGAAATCAGAACCACTGGCCCGGTTCCATCAGCCCAAGTTCCATCAGCTGGCGCGAGTTCCAGTGGAAGGGGTGCGAATTGCGCCAGCGGAAATCGCGGATCTGGTCGCGCGAGCCGGGATTGCGGACCAGCGCCTTGGCCACCCGGAACGAGGCGATGGCCGCGGTCAGGTTGTGATGCCATTCGCAGGAATAGGTGTTGTATTCCTCGATGTTCAGCCGATGATCGGGCAGCAGCTGCAGGCCGGGTTCGGTGCGGAACAGGCTGATGCGGTCGATGCGGCGGCGGTCGGGGGGCAGATGTTCCTCGAACCGCCAGCGCAGCCCGCCATGGAAATCCAGCTGGCGGTGCCTGAACCCGCCCTGCCGGTCGGGCCGCCCCAGCGCGAAGTAACCCGTGCGGTCGAACATCGCCTCGTCCAGGCTGACGGCATCGGGAAAGCGTTTCAGGTCAGGGGCATAAAGGTCGATCACATAGGTCAGCATCGCGCGCCGCCGTTCTTCCGCGTGGAACGCCAGCAGTTCGCCCACGCTGCGCGTCTCGGAAAACGGATAGAACAGATATTCGGCGTTGAAGCTGTAATGGATCCAGCTGTCTGCGGGCGCGGCCGCGATGATCGCATTCACGGCCGCGACATGCGATCCGGGCATCCGGCTGTTGAACAGCAGGTTGACGATCCGGTTGCCGGGATCGTCGGGGAACTGGCCGGGGGCCAGTGGTTCGGGCGAAAGCGCAAGGATTTTCCTGAACCCGGCGCGCAGATGATGGCGCAGGGTGGATGCGACCTCGGCCGCATCCTCGATCAGGATGATGGCCAGCGGGCTGCGCGCCAGCGCGTCGCCCGGCCGGCGCAGCCAGGCGGCCAGATCGACAGGCCGCGGCCGCGGCGGTGCCGGTCGCCCGGGCGGCAGGGCGGGCGGCCCCTCGGGCGGCGCTTCGCCGGGCAGGGTCTTCGGGGAGGGGCGGGCCGCGGGAGAATCGGCCGGGGTCATTCCAGGACGGCTCTGACCTGTTCAAGCGCGGATCGCAGCATGTCGGGATTGCTGGCGGCCGAGGCGACCACGGCCTTCAGCGTGGTCTTCTGGGCGGGCGCGATGTCGCTTGCGTCGATCAGCGCGGCCACCCGGCCCGCATCGAAACCCTCTGGCGTCAGCAGGCGGTCCATCGCCGCCGCCGTCTGCGCCGCACCACTGGTGTCGCGCGCCGCCGCAGCCGCCGATTCAGCCGCCGACACCGCCTCGCGGGCGGCATCCGCGGCATCCTGCACATTGCCCGTCACCGCCTCCCGATCGGCGCGGGCAGCCGCGTCGGCCGCGGCATCGGCCGCGCGGATCGCCTCTTCGGCCGCAGCCTGCGCAGCCAGGGCGGCCTCGCTGGCCGGGACGGCGGGGGCGCTTGTGGCGGTGCCGGCAGCCTCGGCCGCGGTGTCCGCGGCGATGGCGGCCGCATCTGCCGCGGTATCGGCGGCGTCGCCTGCGGCATCGGCGGCCTGTTCTGCCGCCGGAATCGCGGTTTCGGCGAGGGGGCCCGCATCGGGGGCAGGGGCGACCGCAACCGGCGAATCAGGGCGCAGGCGCGACAGATCGCCCCCGGTCCAGAACCAGACGCCTGCGGCCAGCAGGACAATCAGCACGATCACACCGGCAAGACGCGACATCGCAATACCTTCATCAAATGCGGGCGGCGTTTCCGCCCGGTCCGGGGCCTGTATCGCATATGGCAGACTGGTCGAAAAGCCGCGCGACGGCCCCTTCGCGCCGTGCAAACGCTGTTGAAAGACGGACCGCGCGCGTCTATCTGATGGCATCCGCCGCAACCATTCAAGGACCACTGCCATAGCCCGCAGACCGCACAACGCTCCGCCCACCCGTGACACCGGCCCCCGGACCAATGATCGCATCCGCGTCCCCGAAATCCGCCTGATCGGCGCGGACGGGGAAAATGTCGGGGTCGTCACCCCGGCGCGCGCCATGCAGATGGCCCAGGAAGCGGGGCTGGATCTGGTCGAAATCTCGCCCAACGCCGTGCCGCCGGTCTGCAAGATCATGGATCTCGGCAAGTTCAAATACGAACAGCAAAAGCGCGAGGCCGAGGCGCGGAAGAAGCAGAAGACCATCGAGGTCAAGGAAATCAAGTTCCGCCCCGGCACCGACACCCATGACTATGACGTGAAGATGCGTTCGGTCATGAAGTTCCTGGGCGAAGGCGACAAGGTCAAGGTCACCCTGCGCTTCCGCGGCCGCGAGATGGCGCACCAGGAACTGGGGATGGAGCTGCTGAACCGCGTGCGGGCCGATGTGGGCGAGGCTGGCAAGGTCGAGGCCATGCCCAAGCTGGAAGGCCGCCAGATGGTCATGGTGATCGCCCCCCGGTAAGCGGGCCCCTTTCCCGGATTTGAACGGCCTGTCCTTTGCGGCGGGCCGTTTTCATTTGCGCGCCGGTTTGCCGCCCCGTGCGCAGGGCGCTAGAGATGGGGCAGAACAGCCCCGGCCCTTTCCGATGTCCCATGAAGCCCCCACGATCCTGATCCTGCGCGACGGCGGTGCCGACCCGGCGCTGCCGCTGCCGTCCTATGAGACGGCGGGGGCGGCGGGGGCGGATATCCGCGCCGACCTGGGCGGCGGAACCCTTGAAATCGCGCCGGGCCGCATCGCGCTGGTCCCGACCGGGCTGCGGATGCAGATCCCCCAGGGGTGGGAGGTGCAGTTGCGCGCCCGGTCCGGGCTGGCGCTGCGCCACGGGCTGACGCTGGCGAACGGCATCGGCACCATCGATTCGGATTACCGCGGGCCGGTGGGCGTCATCATGGTCAATCTGGGAATGGCGCCTGCCACCATCGGCCACGGCGACCGCATCGCGCAGGCCGTCCTTGCTCCGGTCCACCGCGCCCGCTTTGCCGAAGT
>CALLYR010000326.1 GCA_937859005.1 uncultured Paracoccus sp.
CCTGTCCGAAAACGCCCTGCTGACCGCGGCGACGCGACAGGGGCTGGCGCGCGGCGGCATCATCGACCATGCGGCGACGCGGGCCTTCGCGGAAAAGGTCATCGCCGCCTTCGACGTGAGAACGCCCGGACCCGGCACGGCGGCCGCCTCGCTGTCGGGGGGCAATCTGCAGAAATACGTGATCGGCCGCGAAATCCTGCAGGAACCCCGCGCGCTGGTGGTGAACCAGCCGACCTGGGGGGTGGACGCGGGCGCCGCCGCCGCGATCCGGCAGGCGCTGCTGGACCTTGCCGGCCGCGGCGCGGCGGTCGTCGTCATCAGCCAGGACCTGGATGAATTGCTGGAACTCTCCGACCGCTTCTGCGCGCTGAACGAGGGCCGCCTGTCGGCGCCCGTCCCGACCGAGGGCCTTCAGGTCGAGGACATCGGCCTGATGCTGGGCGTCGCCCACGGGATGGAGGTCGCCCATGTTCCGGCTTGAACCCCGCGCCTCGGCGCCGCTGTGGCTGGAAATCGCGACCCCGGTGCTGGCGGTGATCGCCACGATGATCGCGGGGGGCGTCCTGTTCGCGCTGATGGGCTTCGACCCGGTGGCGGCGGTAAGGACGATCTTCTGGGACCCGCTGTTCGGGCCGGCGGCGGGCTATTCCCGGCCGCAACTGCTGGTCAAGGCGGGGCCGCTGATCCTGATCGCCTGCGGGCTGGCGGTGGGGTTCCGTGCCGGGATCTGGAACATCGGGGCCGAGGGGCAATACATCGTCGGCGGCATCACGGGCGCGGCCGTGGCGCTGGCTGCCTATCCGGCGGCGGGCGCATGGATCTTCCCGGCGATGGTCGTGGCGGGGGCTGCGGGCGGCTGGGCCTGGGGGATGATCCCCGCCTTGCTGCGCAACTGGTTCGGCGCGTCGGAAATCCTCGTGTCGCTGATGCTGGTCTATGTCGCGCAGCGGCTGGCCGCATGGATGGCCTTCGGCCCCATGCGCAATCCCGAGGGTTTCGGGATGCCGGGGTCGCGCAACCTGCAACAGTACGAACCGGCGTCCAATCCTGAAATCATCGCAGGCACCGGCATCCACTGGGGCGTGGTCGCGGCACTGCTGGCGGTGCTGGCGATCTGGTTCCTGATGAGCCGCCATATCCGCGGCTTCCATATCCGCGCGGCTGGCCTTGCGCCGCGGGCCGCGCGCTTTGCGGGTGTGCGGCCGAATGCGCTGGTGGCCTTCTGCCTCGGCCTGTCGGGGGCGCTGGCGGGCCTTGCCGGGCTGTTCGAGGCCGCGGGTCCGGGCGGGCAGATCACCGACGGCTTCGGGTCGGGCTATGGCTTCACCGCGATCATCGTGGCCTTTCTGGGGCGGCTGCATCCGGTCGGCATCCTGCTGGCGGGGCTGCTGCTGGCGCTGACCTATATCGGGGGCGAACTGGCGCAACTGATGCTGCAACTGCCCGCAGCGACCGTGCAAGTGTTCCAGGGGATGCTGCTGTTCTTCCTGCTGGCCTTCGACACACTGACACGGTTCCGCATCCGCCGGGGGCGCCGGGCATGATCGACCTGACCACCTTCCTGCTGCTGCTGTCCGCCGCGACCCCGATCCTGCTGGCCGCCTTGGGCGAGACCATCGCGGAACGCGCGGGCGTGCTGAACCTGGGCGTCGAGGGCATGATGATCACCGGCGCGCTGGCCGGGTTCGCCGCCGCCCATGCGACCGGCAGCACGGGCGCGGGCTTTGCCGCCGCGGCACTTGCGGGGGCCGCGCTGTCGCTGATCTTTGCGGTGCTGACGCAGTATCTGCTGACCAATCAGGTGGCGACCGGCCTTGCGCTGACGCTGTTCGGACTGGGCCTGACGGCGATGTTCGGCAAGCCTTACGAAGGGCTCAAGGCGCCCCCGATGCCGGGCGGACCGCTGGGGGTGAACTGGATCGTCTGGCTGGGGCTGGCGCTGGTGCCGCTGGTCTGGCTGTTTCTGAACCGCTCGCGCGCCGGGCTGATCCTGCGCGGCGTGGGGGAAAACCACGACGCCGCCCATGCCCTGGGCTACAAGGTGCGCGCGGTCCGGGTCGCGGCCATCGCCGCCGGCGGCGCGCTGGCGGGACTGGGGGGCGCCTATGTCTCGATCGGGATCGTGCTGCAATGGACCGAAGGCATGACCGCGGGCGCGGGCTGGATTGCACTGGCCATCGTCGTCTTTGCGGGCTGGAACCCCTGGGGCGTGCTGGCGGGGGCGTGGCTGTTCGGCGGCGTCACCGTGATGCAGCTGCGGCTGCAGGCGGCGGGGGTGTCGTTTCCGGTCCAGTTGCTCAGCATGGCGCCATACCTCGCCACGATCCTCGTGCTGGCCGTCATCTCGGCCCGGCAGAAATACGCGCGCGCCGCAGGTGGCGGCGCGGCGCCCGGCTCTCTGGGCCGGACCTTCCACGCATTGCGCTGAATGAAAACAGGGAGACGCATCCACATGAAACGCAGAACCATCCTCGCCAGCGCGGCCGCGCTGGCGCTGGCGGCCGCCATGCCCGCATTCGCGCAGGACGAGCCGCTGAAGGTCGGCTTCATCTATGTCGGCCCGGTGGGCGACGGCGGCTGGACCTATCAGCACGACCTGGCCCGTCAGGCGGTCGAGAAGGAATACGGCGACCGGGTGCAGACCACCTTCATCGAAAGCGTGCCGGAAGGTGCGGACGCCGAACGCGCGCTGACCCAGCTTGCGCTGGCGGGCAACAAGCTGATCTTCGCGACCAGCTTCGGCTTCATGGACGCCACGATCAATGTGGCCAAGAAGTTCCCGGACGTGAAGTTCGAGCACGCGACCGGCTACAAGCGCGCGGAAAACGTGTCCACCTATGACGCGCGCTTCTATGAGGGCCGGGCGGTGCTGGGCACCATCGCCGGGCGCATGACCAAGACCAACAAGATCGGCTTCATCGGCTCCTTCCCGATCCCCGAGGTCGTGCAGGGCATGAACTCGACCTTCATCCACGCCCGCAAGGTCAACCCGGATGTCGAGATGAAGATCGTCTGGGCCTATACGTGGTTCGACCCGGCCAAGGAATCCGACGCCGCCGCCGCCCTGATCGCCGAAGGCGCGGACGTGATCCTGCAGCACACCGATTCGACGGCGCCGTTGGCCAAGGCGCAGGAGGCCGGGATCATCGGCTTCGGCCAGGCGTCCGACATGGCGAACTTCAAGCCGACGCCGCGGGTCAGTTCCATCGTGGACAACTGGGTGCCCTACTACATCCAGCGCGTGGGGCAGGTTCTGGACGGGACATGGCAATCGCAGGGCGTCTGGCTGGGCATCGGCGAGGGCGAGGTCGAGATCGGCGAGATCACCGACGCCGTCCCCGCCGAGGTCAAGGCCGAGGCCGAGGCGCTGCAGGCCAGGATCGCCAGCAAGGAATACCACCCCTTCACCGGCCCGCTGAAAAAGCAGGACGGCAGCGACTGGCTGGCCGAAGGCCAGACGGCGACGGACGAGGAACTGGCCTCGATGAATTTCTTCGTCGAAGGGATCACGGCGGAAATGCCGAAGTAATCGCGCCCGTCGCGGGATGGGCCGCAGCCGCGACGGTTGCGGCCCGTGCCCGTGCGGCGGGGCCGGTCAGCGGAACTGCCGCGCAGGCTGGCCGCAAGGGCCGCGCGCCTGACCGCTGCATCCGCCCCCATTCCGGGCGGGTCCGTCACGGCGGCTGACGGTCAGCGGATCGGCCGCGCGGGGTTTCCGGCAACGCTCGCGCAAGCAGCCACGTCGCGCGTGACCACCGCGCCCGCGCCGATGATGGCCCCGTCGCCCACCGTCACGCCGGGCAGGACGATCGCCCCTGCCCCGATCCAGACATCGGCGCCGATGGTGACGGGACGGCCGGATTCCTCGCCCGCGGCGCGGCGGTGCGCCTCGCGCGGGTGGTCGGCGGTCAGGATCTGGACCATCGGCCCGATCTGGGTGCGCGCGCCGATGCGGATTTCCGCCACGTCCAGAAGAACGCAGCCATAGTTCAGGAAACAGCCCGGCCCGAAATGGATATGGACGCCGTAATCGACGTAGAAGGGCGGCCGGATCGCCGCACCGGCCCATGTGCCCAGCAGTTCGTCCAGCAGGCCGCGGTCGTCGCCGTCAATGGTGGCGTCATACCGGCGCATCAGCGCCTGTGCGCGGGCGCGCATCGCCACCAGTTCCGGGCCGGCGGAGTCATAGGGACGGCCCGCCACCATGTCCTCGCGGGCCGAGGGCATCACATGAAGCCGAGTTCGAGACGCGCCTCGTCCGACATCATCTCCATCCCCCAGGGGGGCTGGAAAGTCATCTCGACATCGACCTGGCGCACGCCGGGCAAGGGTTCGACCGCATCGGCGACCCAGCCCGGCATTTCGCCCGCCACCGGGCAGCCCGGCGCGGTCAGGGTCATCATGATGCGGACGGCATTCGTGTCGTCGATGGTGATCGTATAGACCAGACCCAGGTCATAGATGTTGACCGGGATCTCGGGGTCGTAAACCGTCTTGCACGCCTCGACCACGCTTTCATACAGCGGGTGGTCGGTGGTCGACGGAGCGATCAGGGGCGCGCCCTCGATCATCGGCTGGGTCTGCGGCTGTTCCATTTCGGGGATCCGTCCT
>CALLYR010000327.1 GCA_937859005.1 uncultured Paracoccus sp.
ATGTTCGCAAACGCGCTCAAGTCGAAATAATGAACGTCGGGGGTTTGCGGCACGGCGAGCAACGGCCTCGCCGCACCTGTCGCCTTTGCCGCGGCGATCCGGGGCGATGTGCCCGACCATGCCTGAACGGACCTGACAAGATTTAGTGGAACGGCGCGCCCCGGCTGACGTTCGCCCCCGAACGCCAGTCAACGGGGTAACCATCATGCGCGCCATCACCTTTCAGGGCACCGGCAAGGTGCAGGTCGACAACGTCGAAGACCCCACGATCGAGGATGCGGGCGACATCGTCCTGAAGGTCACCTCGACCGCGATCTGCGGGTCCGACCTGCATCTTTATGACGGCTTCGTGCCGGAAATGCACAAGGGCGACATCATCGGGCACGAATTCATGGGCGAGATCGCGGCCGTGGGATCCGGCGTCACCAGGTTCCGGCAGGGCGACCGGGTCGTGGTGCCCTTCAACATCGCCTGCGGGCATTGCGACTTCTGCCGGGTCGATGCCTTTTCGCTGTGCGACAACACCAACCCCGACCATGAAAAGGTCGAAAAGCTCTATGGCCAGTCGGGCGGGGGCATGTTCGGCTATTCCCACCTGTTCGGGGGTTATGCCGGGGGGCAGGCCGAATATGTGCGCGTGCCCCATGCCGATGTGGGGCTGGTCAAGGCGCCCGAAAGCCTGCCCGACGAAAAGGTGCTGTTTCTCAGCGACATCTTCCCGACCGGCTATCAGGCGGTCGAACAGATCGGGACCGGGCCGGGCGACATGGTGGCGGTCTGGGGCTGCGGACCCGTAGGACAGTTCGCGATCCGCTCGGCCTTCATGCTGGGGGCGGAACGGGTGTTCGCGCTGGATTTCGAACCCGAGCGCCTGGCCCTGGCCAAGGCGGCGGGGGCCGAAATCATCGACCTGAATTCCGAGGACAGCTATGACCGGTTGCTGGACCTGACTGCGGGCAAGCTGCCCAACCGCTGCGTCGATGCCGTGGGGCTGGAGGCGCATGGCGCATCCACGCTGGGCAATCTCTATGACAAGGCCAAGACGGCGCTGATGCTGGAAAGCGACCGGCCCAACGTCCTGCGCGACGCCATCATGTGCTGCCGCAAGGGCGGCGCGGTGTCGATCGCCGGCCTCTATGCAGGCTTTGCCGACAAGTTCCCCATCGGCGCGGCCTTCGGCAAGGGCCTGATGATGCGGGGCGGGCAGACCCATACCCGCGCCTATATGGACCGGCTGCTGGCACGGGTCGAGGCAGGCGAGATCGATCCCAGCTTCGTCATCACCCATCGCGGCACGCTGGAAGACGGGCCGGGCTTCTATGAGACCTTCGGCAAGAGAAAGGACGACTGCATCAAATGCGTCATGACGCCCTGAACGCGGGGCAGCGCCTGGCGGGCCCGGTCAGCGCCGGTCCTGCCGTTCGGGCAGGATCACGGTGAAACGGCTGCCCTGTCCCTTGACGCTTTCGATCCGCAGGCGGCCGCGGTGGCGGTTCACGATATGCTTGACGATCGCCAGCCCCAGCCCGGTGCCACCCTTTTCGCGCGAGCGGTGGGGATCGACGCGATAGAAGCGTTCGGTCAGCCGCGGCAGATGCAGCGCCTCGACTCCTTCGCCGTCATCGGCGACCTCGACCGCCCAGCCCGGCCCTCGGAGGACAGGTTCGTGCGCGACATGGGACAGGGTGACGCGCACCTCGCCCGGCTGTCGTCCGTATTTGACGGCATTCTCGATCAGATTGTGAAAGATCTGCACGATCTGGTCGGCATCTCCCTGCAAGCGCACCGACCGATCCGCCCCCATCACCCTGATGCGGACTCCGGCGACGGCGGTCGTCGGAGCCAGGGCCGTCACCGCATTCGCGATCAGCGCCGACAGGTCGATATCTTCGGCCGGGCGGCGGCGTTCGTTTCCCTCGACCCGGCTCAACGACAGAAGATCGGCGACCAGGCGGTTCATGCGGCCCGCCTCGCGCTGCATGGTATCCAGGAAACGCTCGCGCGCGGCGGGATCATTGCGGGCCGCGCCACGCAGCGTCTCGATGAACCCGATCAGCGCCGTCAGGGGCGTGCGCAATTCATGGCTGACATTGGCCACGAAATCGCGCCGCATCTGTTCGGCCTTCTGGATGCCGGTCGAATCCTCGATGAAGACCGCGGCGCCGCGCCCGTCCCCGACCCGCAGGGGCGACACGGTCACGACACTGTCCAGATCGCGGCCCCGGGCGTTCAGCACGACAGCCAGACGGGCGCAGTCGGGACGGCGAGACTGCAGGTCAGGGTCCGGCGGCGGCGCGGGATGGCGATCCGGCTCCAGGACCCAATCCAGCGCCGCATTCACCCCCGGCTGCCGCATGGCCGTGACAAAGGGGCGGTCGTTCAGGTCCGGGCCGAACAGTTCTGCTGCCGCGGCATTCGCGGCAACGATCCGGGTGCGCCGGTCGACGACCAGCATCGCCACCGGCACCGCCTCGCAGAACCGCTGCAGATCGCCGTGGTTCACCGCGGT
>CALLYR010000328.1 GCA_937859005.1 uncultured Paracoccus sp.
CGGCATCGCCGCCGCACGGCCGCGCAACACATGCTGAGGGGCCGCGTTCAGACGCAGGAACACCCGCTCCTGCACCAGCAGCGCCGCGACATCGTCGCCCCCCTGTCCCGTCGCCACCGGCTGGAATGCGTCGGCAAACCGCGCCGCATCCCCGATCAGTTTGCGCAGGGTCGAGCCTGCCGACAGGATCGCCCCCGCACGGTCCAGATGCAGATGCATCGGCATCAGCCGGTGCCAGGCGGCCGCCGGTATCACCAGATCATTTGTCATGCTGCCCCCGCAGCCGGTCCGCCGATTGAAAACGGCCGCGCCTCGGCATAATCCGCCAGCGGAATCGATACCCACAGACCCGAATCGTCCATCACGATCACGGCCAGACAGCCGTAATCGTCGGCCAGCGCATGCAGCATTCCCGACAACGCGCAAAGCCACAGCGACTGATGGGGAACCGAGGTGATGCGATATCCCTCGGCCCCGCCCGCCACCTCGATCGACGGCATTTCAAGGCCCGGCACGATCATCCGCAGCCGCCCTGGCAGTTCGGGCAGCGACAGCAGGAATTCGGCGAAATCCGTGCCCGAAAACCGCAGCAGCCGGCGCAGGGATTCCCGCCCGGCCAGCCAGGCCCCCACATCCTCGGCCACTTCGGCAGCGGTCTTGGCCAGCGGATTGCCCGCCGCCTGCAGCAGCCGGGGCGTCAGTTCCTGAGGATAGTCGCGCAGTATGTGGAACCCCTGCGGGTCCGTCCCGCAGGCCACGGCGGCAGCCTGCCACGCCGCCTCGCCATAGGTGCTGCGCACGAATTCCTCGATGGATCGGTTGACCATGCCGTGCATCGCGACTCTCTCCAGTGGTCCGGTCGTTCTGGCACGAAATCGTGAAGGAATCGCAAATGCGCGATCAGATGACGGCCCCGGCCTCGAGCGCGGCGCGGGCATGGGCCACGTCGGCGGGGCTCAGTCCCTGTCCGGCGGCAAAATCCAGCAGGCGCTGGTCGTCCGCCACGATGAAGTCCAGCATCGCCTGGCTGAAGCCCGGATCGCCCGACATCCGGCGCAGATCGCCGGGAATGATGCCCGTTTCGGCCGCCAGCGCCTGCACCAGTTCAGGATGCGCGGCGAGATGGGCCAGAATTGCCTGGGTCAAGGTCTCGATCTGCTGGCGGCTGAACATGCGGACCCTTGGCTGGCGGACGAAAATCGAACCGGCTTTGAAACGTTTTCTTAAGACTTCTCATGGAAACTGCGCAGAACACGAGCCGAAGTAAAGAAGAAGGTGGCCGATGGCAGGGCGGATATTGGTGGTGGACGGTTCCGCAACGGACCGGAACACGCTGAAAATGCGTCTGAATGCGGCCTGCCATGACACGCTGTCCGCACAGACCGGGGCCGAGGCGATGGCCTGCCTGCTGCGCGGCACCCCGGACCTGGTGCTGATCGGGGGCACGCCGTCGGACATGGGCCCGGTCGAGCTGTGCCGCCGGATCGCAGCCCGCAGCCCAGGCCCGCCCGTGATGATGCTGGTCGATCCGGGCCAGCAGGTCGAGGCCTTGCGGGCGGGCGCGGCGGCGGTGCTGAACGCGCCGGCCGATGAACTGACGCTCCTTGCGCGCCTGCGGTCGCTGCTGCGCGACAACCGCAGCCCCTCGCCCCTGACCGAAAGCCGCGGCGGCGGTCTGGCCGAGGAGGCCGCGCCCTTTGTCATGGGCGGCGCGCCTTGCGCCGCCGGTGGCATCATGCTGGTGACAGATCATCCGGCCACCGGTCTGGCCTGGCGGCAGATCCTTGCGGCGCGACTTCGCGAACCCATCCGTTTGCGCGACCCCGACCGCGCCCTGGCCGAGGCCGCATCGGGTCAGGTGGCCGATCTCTATATCATTGCGGCCGACATTCAGCAGACGGGCGACGGGCTGCGGCTGCTGTCGGAACTGCGCGCGCGGCCGCTGTCGCGCGATGCGGCCTTTGCCGTGCTGCTGCGGCCCGAGCGGGGCGAAATGGCCACGGTGGCGCTGGATCTGGGTGCGGGCGAGGTGCTGCCCTGCCATCCTGCCGCCACCGCCGCCGAAGAGGCAGCCCTGCGCATCGCCGCCCTGATCGCCCGCAAGCGGCTGGCCGATCAGCATCGCCGCAACGACGAGATCGAGCGCAGCCTGGCGCGCGCCGATCCCCTGACCGGGCTGGCCAACCGCCGGGCCGTCCTGCCGCATCTGCAACGCCTCTGTGCGGGGGCCGGGCACGAGGGGGGGCGGTTTGCCGTCATCGCGCTGGACATCGACCGGTTCAAGCGTGTGAACGACCGTCACGGCCATGCGGCGGGCGACCGGGTCCTGACAACCGTCGCGGCCCGGTTGCGCGCGGCTGTCGAGCCGCCCGGTTTCGTCGCCCGCATGGGAGGAGAGGAGTTTCTGGCCGTCATTCCCGGCGCCGATGCCGCAACGGCCGCGGCAATCGCCCGGCGGATGCGGCATGAAGTGGCGGCGACCCCCGTGCCCCTGCCCGCCCTTGCCGGCGGCGACAGCCTGACCATCACCCTGTCTGCCGGCGTGGCGACCTGCGAAGGACACGACGCCGAGATGGAATCGCTGCTGGAACGCGCCGATCGGGCCCTGCGCGGCGCCAAGGCCAGCGGCCGGAATTGCCTGATGGTGGCGCGGCC
>CALLYR010000329.1 GCA_937859005.1 uncultured Paracoccus sp.
CGTCGGTGGCGAGAACGGCCTGCTGGATGGCAAGCGCGGCCTCGTGGAACCTGCGCGACCGCCACATGTTCGAGACGCTGGAACAGATCCTCGATGCGCGCGGGCCGCAGTCGCGCGCGGTGGTCTGGGCACACAATTCCCATATCGGGGATGCGCGGCAGACCGCGATGGGCTGGGCGATGGGCGAGCTGAACCTAGGCCAGCTGTGCCGCGAACGCTTTGGCGATCGGGCGGCGCTGGTCGGCTTCGGCACCCACAGCGGCACGGTCGCCGCCGCCAGCGACTGGGGCGGCGAGATGGAGGTCAAGACCGTCCGCCCCGGCCTGCCCGGCAGCTGGGAGGCGCTGTTCCACGAAACCGGCATCCCGCGCCTTGTCCTGGATTTCGCAGCCCATGCGCCGCAGGGCCTGCCCGACAGGCTGCTCGAACGTTTCATCGGGGTCATCTATCGCCCCGACACCGAACGGGCGAGCCATTATGTGTCCGCCAATCTGCCCCGTCAGTATGACGCCTGGGTCTGGATCGACCGGACCACCGCCGTCACGCCGACCCGCGGCGCCATGGCGGGCGATGCGTTGGTTGCCGAGGACCCGGCGGAAGCCGACATCTGGCCCACCGGCCTGTAACAACAGCGAAATCCCGGTCGCACAACATAAGTGAATCACTTGGCAGGCCCGATTCCGGGTTCCCGGGGGACCCGATTCCGGTCCGAGGCGTTGCCTGTCTGCCACACCGGGCACCCCCCCGGCGAGGCACTTGCAGGAGGAGTTTCGAAATGCAGAACGACGACTGGCGCCGCAATCAGGGACGCGACCACGACAGCGATCGTGGCGGCATGGGTCGTGGCGGTGATGACATGAACCGGGGTTTTCCGCGCGGCCGCGACATGGACGAGCAGGGTGACTGGGGCCGCGATCATTCCCGTGGCGGCGGCTATTCGAGCGGCAGCCATTCGGGCGGCCATGAAGGCGGCTATGGTGGTGAGGGAGGCCAGGGCAGCGGAATGGACCGCAACTGGCAGGGCCGCGACGCCGGAACAGCCGGCGGCTATGGCGGGCCGGGGGATTATGGCGGCGGCTGCGGCTCGGGCGGCGATCATGGGCGGGGCGGCATGGCCGGTGCCCATGGGCAGGGTTCGGGCGGTTACACCGGCGGATCCTATAGCCAGGGCGGCACGTCCGGCGGCGGTTACAGCGGAACTGGCGGTTATGGCGGAACTGGCGGCGGCACGTCCGGCGGTCATTCCGGCTCGGGCGGCTATGGCGGGTCCGGCTATGGCGGTGGTTCGTCCGGGGGCTATGGCGCCTTGGGCGGCATGTCCGGAGGCGGGTATTCCGGCTCTGGCGGCGGTTATGGCGGCGGGATGCAGGGCGGCTCGTCCTTCGGATCTGGCAGCGGCGGCTATGGTCAGGGCTCGGGGGGATTCGGCGGTTCCGGCCAGTCCTTCGGGCAGGGTTATGGCGCCGGAGGTTCGGGTGGCTATGGCTCGACGGGCGGGCAGGGTTCGTATCCGTCCGGATACGGCGGCAGCTATGACCAAGGCTCGCAGACGGGCGGATCGAGCCATCGCGGGCGTGGCCCCAGGGGCTATATCCGTTCCGACGACCGCATCCGCGAGGATGTCAACGACCGGCTGGAAGACGATGACATGCTGGATGCCTCGGATATCGAGGTAAGCGTCAGCGAGGGCGAGGTCACCCTGTCCGGTACCGTGGACAGCCGCCAGGCCAAGCGCCGCGCCGAGGATTGCGCCGATAACTGCCGCGGCGTGAAGCATGTCCAGAACAACCTGCGCGTCAAGAGCGATGGCGGTTCGTCGTCCGGCAGCGGCGGTTCCTCCGGGTCGGGCAGCACGAGCGGCAGCGGCACCATGGGATCGAGCGGCAGCAGCGGCAGCAGCGGGTCCGGTGCCGGCGGGACCAGTGGAGCCCCCGCCGGAACCGGTTCATCCTCGACGGCCGGCACCTCGGGCAGCGGCGGCGCCTCTGGCAGCCGGCCCTGAGCCTGGACGGTGGTGGAACACAGGACGAAAGGCGGCCCTTGCGGCCGCCTTTCTTCATGCCCCGCACCCGAAGGTTGTTGTCCGGCCCTGTCCTGACCGGCACGCGACGAAAATCAGCCGGGCCCCGGCTGACAGTTGCTGCGGCGGTGTGCTAGGGTAACCGCGTCCAGACGCATTACGGCAAAGCATTTCGAACGTGACGGCATCCGCTTCTTCTCCGGCGCTGCCGGCCGCAGTTCCGGTGGCTGCCGTGGTGATCGGCCGGAACGAGGGTGGGCGTCTGATCCGCTGCCTGCAATCCCTGGCCGGGCACGCAGAGCCCCTGATCTATGTCGATTCCGGTTCGACCGACGGCAGCGCCGAAGCGGCCGAGGCTCTTGGCGCCATGGTGGTGCAGCTGGACCTGAGCCGCCCCTTTACCGCGGCCCGCGCCCGCAATGCCGGCCTGCTGGCCGCCCGCGTCCTGGGCGCGCACGATTTCGTCCAGTTCGTGGACGGCGATTGCGAGGTTCTGCCCGGATGGATCGGCACCGGGCTCGATGCCTTGCACGATGATCCGCGACTGGCGGTCGTGGCCGGCCGGCGGATCGAACGCCATCCCGACGCCTCGGTCTTCAACCTGATCTGCGACATCGAATGGGACACGCCCGTCGGCCCCGCACAGGCTGTGGGCGGCGACATGCTGGCCCGGATCGCCGCGCTGGAGGAGGTTGGGGGCTTTCGCGAGGATCTGATCGCGGGCGAGGAACCCGAATTGTGCCTGCGGCTGCGCCGGTCGGGCTGGCGGATCGCGCGGCTGGACGCGCCGATGACGCTGCACGACGCCGCGATGCATCGCCTGCGCCAGTGGAGCCGCCGGACGCGGCGCGCGGGCCACGCCTTTGCCGAGGTGTCGTGGCTGCACCGGCACGAGCCCGAAGGCTTCTGGCACCGCGAAACCCGGCGGGCGGTGGTCTGGGGGGCGTTGCTGCCCGTGGCCGTGGTGGCGGGCGGGCTGTTGCATCCGGCCGCCTGGGCGCTGTCCCTGGCCTGGCCCGCGCAGGCCGCGCGGCTTGCGCTGCGCGACCGCAGCGGCTGTCCCGCCCGCATCCGGCGCGCGGCGCTGACTGTCCTGGGCAAGTTCGTCGAGGCGCAGGGCGTGCTTGAATTCCACCTGCGCCGGCTGCTGCGCCGCCGCGCCGGCATCATCGAATACAAATGATCCCGCTCAGCCTGATCATTCCCGCCCATGACGAGGCCGGCTGGATCGGCGGCGCGCTGCTGTCGCTGCTGGCGCAGGATCATGACGGCGTGCTGGACGCGATCGTGGTCGCGAACGGCTGCCGTGACGACACCGCAGCGCGCGCGCGGGCCTTGGCGGACCGTTTCGCCGGCCGCGGCTGGTCGCTGCGGGTGGCCGATCTGGCCGCGGGGGGAATGCCGGGCGCGCTGAATCAT
>CALLYR010000330.1 GCA_937859005.1 uncultured Paracoccus sp.
GAGGCGGGGGTGGCGGCGGGCGCGCTGACCAGCGGCAACACCGAGGACGAGACGCGCGAGGTCCATCAGGCGCTGGAATCGGGGACGCTGAAGATCCTCTATATGGCGCCCGAACGGCTGGCGTCCGGCGCGACGGTCCCGATGCTGAAACGCGCGGGCGTGACCGCGATCGCCGTGGACGAGGCGCATTGCGTCAGCCAGTGGGGCCACGATTTCCGCCCCGATTACCTGCGCGTGGGCGACCTGAAGCGCGCGCTGGGGGTGCCGCTGGCGGCATTCACCGCCACGGCGGACGCCGAGACGCGCGACGAGATCGTGGCGCGTCTGTTCGAGGGCCGGGCGCCGCTGGCCTTCCTGCGCGGCTTCGACCGGCCGAACATTCATCTGGCCTTTCAGCCCAAGGACGGGCCGCGCCGCCAGATCATGGACTTCGCGGGCGCCCGCCGCGGCCAGTCGGGCATCGTCTATTGCGCGACCCGCGCCAAGACCGAAACGCTGGAGGCCGCGCTGAACGCAGAAGGCATCCCCGCCGTCGCCTATCACGGCGGCATGGAGGCCGACCGGCGGCGCGAGGTCGAGGCGCGGTTCCAGCGCGAGGACGGGCTGGTCGTGGTCGCGACCGTGGCCTTCGGCATGGGCATCGACAAGCCCGACATCCGCTGGGTCGCCCACGCCGACCTGCCGAAATCCATCGAGTCCTATTATCAGGAAATCGGCCGCGCCGGCCGCGACGGGGCGCCTGCAGAAACGCTGACCCTCTATGGCCCCGACGACATCCGCCTGCGCCGCACCCAGATCGACGAGGGGCTGGCGCCCGCTGACCGGAAAGAGGCCGACCACGCCCGCCTGAACGCCCTGCTGGGCCTGGCCGAGGCCGTGGCCTGCCGCCGTCAGGTGCTGCTGGGCTATTTCGGTGAAACTGCCGACCCCTGCGGCAACTGCGACCTGTGCGACAGCCCGCCCGATGTGTTCGACGCCACCGAACCCGTGCGCAAGGCGCTGTCGGCGGCGCTGCGGACGGGAGAGTGGTTCGGCGCGGGGCACCTCATCGACGTGCTGACGGGGAACGCCACCGACAAGGTGAAGGCGCGGGGCCACGACCGGCTGCCGACCTTCGGGGTGGGGCGCGACCTGTCCCGTCCCCAGTGGCAGGCGGTGGTCCGCCAGATGCTGGGCCGCGACCTGATCCGCCCCGACCCCGAACGCCACGGGGCCTTGCGCATCACCGCCGCCGCCCATCCGGTGCTGCGCGGCGAAATCCCGGTCGTGCTGCGCCGCGATCTGGTCACGCGCGCAAAGCCTGCGACGGTCGTGCGCACCCAGGTGGACGAGGAGGACGCGCCCCTGCTGTCCGCGCTGAAGGCGAAACGCCGGGCGCTGGCGGAATCGGCGCGCGTTCCCGCCTATGTCATCTTTCCCGACCGCACCCTGATCGAGATGGCGCAGGCCCGCCCCCGGACACTGGACGAGATGGCGCGCATCAACGGGGTGGGCGCGAAAAAGCTGGAAAGCTATGGCGCCGATTTCCTGTCCGTGATCGCGGGCGAGGTCGCGCCCATGCATCCGGCGCGAAGGGCGTTGGCGGGCCGGTCGGCGGGCGAGCTGTATGACCGGCTGGCCGAGGCCATGCGGCGGCTGGAACGCGGCGAGGGCGGAACGGAAAAGCCGCTGTCGGTCAGCGCCGGCACCCTGCGCCGGATCGCGCAGGACCGGCCGCGCGACCTGTCGCGTTACCTGGACGCCGCACGGTCCGATCGCTTCGGCGCGGCTTTCCGGGCCGAGATCGACGCCGGCTGACCCGTGCATTTCCTTTGCGCGAATATCTTGCGGACCTCCGAGCGCCGGGGAAACGCTCCAGCGGACCCCTTGCAGCGGGGAGGGCCGCATCAGTGGCCCAAAGCAGCGCCCGGCGGATGGCTTTCAGCCTCATGAGGTTCGTTCCGCCAGGGCGTGGGCGGCCGCAACCCGAAAGAAGCCTTGTGGATCCCGGTTTCGCATCGTGAAGCTGACGCGTCTCGGCGTCCGCTCGTAACCGCTCGCACTGGTTGGCCGGATTCTGCTTTAAATATCTGTCAGCCTCTTGGGCCGATGACGAGGCAGTCTCTGGCTGGGTGGACGACGTCCTCCGAGACCTCCTCTGCACCGTTGACTGTCATGATCCGCCGCATCTGCCCGAGAAGGCGCTCGATCAGACGGAAGTTTCCCGCGGTGATGCGGATCACTGCGGCCAAGGCTTCGATGTGCTCAAGCCGGTCCTGATCGAAGCGGATGCCGAACTCCGTTCCGTGGCGAGACACCAGGAGCCGGGTTTCCTCCGCGCCGAGCGACTTGAATTCGTGCACGAACCCGATCCGCGAGTAGAGTTGCGGATAGCGTGCGAGGCGTTTCTCAAGCCCCGGCATCCCGATCAGGATCAGTCCGAAACCGTGACGATCATAGAGATCCCGGAGGTGTTCCAGGCTCTTCAGCGAAAGGCGATCGGCTTCGTCCATGATGATGAGGGGGCAGGCGTATTCGGCGAGGTGAAGGCAATTCCTCTCGTCCAGCCGTCCTTCCTGCACCAGGCGCGCATGCCCCCATCTTGCGAGACCGATGCCGAGTGTTGCCTGGACGGACTTCGGGGTATTCGCAACCGTCGCCGTTGAAAAGAGAGCCTTGCAGCGCCGGATGGCGTCGGCCTGGGCGTCCGTCGGTTTCTCTCGGATGGAATAGTCCAGCAGCCCAGGCCAGGCAGCATACTCACGGGCGGAACGGGTCTTCCCGACGCCTGGACGCCCGTGGCAGATGCCGATGTAGCGCGCTTGGGCGCAGGCCTCCGCGAACTCGACGAAGCGCGCATGAGCTTTGGTTGCTAGGGTCAGGACCCATAAAATTTCTTGAGGCTGACTGGGTTGGATGATTCAAGC
>CALLYR010000331.1 GCA_937859005.1 uncultured Paracoccus sp.
TGGCCTTCACCCCGCTGCCCACGGACACGACGCCCGCGGCGGGGTATGAATCCGTGCCCGCACGCACGACGGCAAAGTCCGACATCTTCGTGCTGGCAATCATCGGCTGGGACTTCCGCACCCAGCGGCCTCAGCATCTGGCGCGCGAGATGGCAGCCAGCGGACACCGCGTCTTCTATATCGAGATGGAACGGGAAACGGGCGCGGGCAGCGCACGCGAGGTCGCACCCGGCGTCCATGTCATCCGCCTGCCCGCGCGGGGGATGCGGATGCTGGCCCCCTATACCGGCGTGCCCTCGGCCGCGCAGGCGCGCGCCTGGGTCGATCATTTCCACGCGCTGGCCGATGCCGTGGGCGCCGGGCCGGTCGCGCATGTGGTGGTCGAGCATCCCTATTGGTGGCATCTGGCCCGGCATCTGTCGCCGGAATACCAGATCACCTTCGACTGCATGGACGACATCGGCGGCTTTTCCAACACCGAGCCTCATGTGCTGGAGGCCGAGATGCAGATGATCGCGCAGGCCGACAAGATGATCGTCAGTTCGCAGTATCTGCACGACAAGTTCGGCGCGATGCGCGAGGTGGCGATGGTCCGCAATGGCACCGATGTCAGCCATTTCATCCGCGAGCCCGAGGATGAGCCCGCCCCCGAGTTCCTGCGCGGCAAGCTGAAGCCCGGCGCGATCCGCGTGGGTTACGTCGGGGCGATCGCGGAATGGTTCGACACCGACCTGCTGGAACGGGTGGCGCGCGACAATCCCGATTTCGACATCCATCTGTGCGGCGCGGTGACCGCCGAGGCGCCGCTGCGGCTGGGCAAGCTGCCCCATGTGACGCTGCACGGGGAAATCCCCTATCGGGACGTGCCGGCGTTCCACAAGCAGATGGATGTCCTCATCATCCCGTTCCAGCTGCTGCCGATCATCAAGGCCTGCGATCCGGTCAAGTTCTATGAATATTCGGCGGTGATGCGGCCGACCGTCTCGACCGCACTGCCGGAACTGGAACGGGCGGGGGATCTGGTCTTCACTGCAGGCACCGCCCCGGATTTTGCCGCCGCCATCCGCCGCGCGGCCCCCTTGGCCCACGACGCCGATTTCGGGCGGCGGCTGCGGCAGTATGCGCTGGACAACGCCTGGTCCTTCCGCGCCGCCGACATGCTGGCGGAAATGACGCGAGAGCCGAAGCTGTCGGTCGTCGTGCTGCATTATGGCGAGCCGGACCTGACGCTGGCCGCGCTGCACGCGATGCTGGGACGCGGCGAAGTCTATCCGAACCTTGAGGTCGTGCTGGTGGACAACGGATCAGGCGATGCGGTCCTGTCGGTCCTGCGCGAGCGCGCGGCCGCCGATCCCCGCATCGTTCTGGTCGAAAATGGCGAGAACCTTGGCTTTGCCCGCGGCAACAACCGCGGAATCGAGGCGGCGACTGGCGAATACGTCCTGCTGCTGAACAACGACACCTTCCTTGCCCCTGGCGCGCTGCTGGCAATGGTGAGGCATCTGCAGCGCAATCCCGATATCGGCATCGTCGGCCCCATGACCAACAACATCGGCAACGAGGCGCGGATCGAGATCGCCTATGCCCACATGGACCAGATGATCCACGCCGCCCGCGACCTGGCCACCGGCCACCGCGGGCAATGGACGCCGATGGCGGTCTGCGCCTATTTCTGTGCCATGTTCCGCCGCGCCGACCTGGACCGGCTGGGGCGCCTGCCCGAGATTTATGGCCGCGGCATGTTCGAGGACGACGACCACTGCGCGACCTTCCGCGCGGCGGGCTTGCAGATGGCGCTGGCCGAGGATGCCTTTTGCCACCACCATCTGTCCGCGACCTTCGACGCGCTGCCCTCGGGCGAGAAACAGGCGCTGTTCGAACGCAACAAGGCGGTGTTCGAGGAGCGCTGGGGCCCCTGGGTGCCGCATGTCTATCGCAACGCCCGCCCCGACCCGACGCTGGCGGAGAACTGAGCGGTGCGGAAGGTCATTCTGCATTATCACATCTACAAGAACTCCGGCACATCCTTCGATCGGGTCCTGGCGCATAATTTCGGCGATCGGCACGAATTGTTCGACGGTCCCTATCCCTTCTTCGGCATCGATCAGGATCAGGTTGACCGCATCGTCATGCGTCGTCCTGATGCGGTGGCGTTTTCGTCGCACCAGATCAGCCTTCCGCAGCCCAGTTCAGTCGAATATCATGTGCTGGCCGCCGCATTCGTGCGCAACCCCTTCCTGCGCATCGCCTCGATCCATCGTTTCAAGCGAGGGGAATTTCCAAGCGGGAACCCGCTGCGGCGCATGGCCTCGAAGATCGTCTCAAGGCAAGGAGAGACATTCGAGCGCGGGAAAGACGAGGGCACGGTCCCAGCTTCCATCACCACGACCGCAATGGCTGCCCACCGCATGGAATTTGCCGAATGGATCGAGCATTGCCTGAACGACAAGGGCGAAATCGGCAATGTATCAAATGCACAAACACGGTTTTTCGCCGCTGCCTATCGGATGAGGCCGCAGCAGAAACGGGAACCCTCCGGACTGCTCTATGATCTGCCTGCCGCGCTGCGCACCCTGACAACGGTCGAACTTCTGGGCCGGACCGAGCATTTCGAAGCGGATGTGCGCCGCATGGGGGACATCCTCGCCGGCCACGGCATTCCGTTCGAGCTTCCCTCCCGGACCCGCCACAACGTCACGCTGTCCAGCGATGCGACGGTCGATGAACAGGTGGCGGAACTGCTGGGCGGGCTGCCTGCGGAACTGCGCCTGCGGCTGATGGAGGCCAACCGGCAGGATTTGGCCCTTTACGAGCGCGCCTGCGAACTGATCGAACAGGACCACCGGGTATGACACGCAAGATTCTCTGCACCGTCGGCACGCGCCCCGAGGCGATCAAGATGGCCCCGGTCATCCGCGCCCTGCAGGCCGACCCCGATTTCGACTGCCGCGTGCTGGCGACTGCCCAGCACCGGCAGATGCTGGATCAGGTGCTGTCGGTGTTCGGTATCGTGCCCGACATCGACCTGAACATCATGCAGCCGGGCCAGACCCTGTCCGGCCTGACCGGCCGGCTGCTGATCCGGCTGGAGGAGGTGCTGGCCGACGAAAAACCAGATGCCGTTCTTGCGCAGGGGGACACGACCACGGTGCTGGCGGCGGCGCTGGCCTGCTTTTACGACCGCATCCCGTTCGGCCATGTCGAGGCCGGGCTGCGGACCGGCGACATCGCCAACCCCTTCCCCGAGGAAATGAACCGCGTCGTCGCGAGCCACCTGACCCGCTGGCATTTCGCGCCGACCCGGCTGGCCGCCGACCGGCTTCTGGCCGAAGGCTATGCGCCGGACAGCGTGTTCGTCACCGGCAATACTGTGATCGACGCGCTGCACCACGTCGCCGCCACCGACCCCGACACCGGGCTGGACCTGGACCCGTCGAAGCGGCTTCTGCTGGTGACGCTGCACCGGCGCGAAAACTTCGGCGAGCCGCTGCGGCGGATCTGCGACGCGCTGGAAGGACTGATGGTCGATAACGCCGATCTGCAGATGGTCCTGCCGGTCCACCACAACCCCAATGTCCGCGGGCTGGTCAACGACCGCTTCGGGGGCATGGAGCGTGTCGTGCTGTGCGAGCCGCTGGACTATACCGCCTTCGTCGGTGCGATGAACCGGGCAACGCTGATCCTGTCGGATTCCGGCGGCGTGCAGGAGGAAGCGCCCGCCCTGGGCAAGCCCGTGCTGGTCCTGCGCGAGACGACCGAACGGCCCGAGGCGGTCACCGCCGGCGTCACCCGCCTGGTCGGCACCCGGACCGAGCCGATCCGGGCTGCGGCGCAGGAATTGCTGGACGACCCCGCCGCCTATGCGGCAATGGCGCGGCGCGAATCGCCCTATGGCGACGGCCATGCCGCGGAACGGATCGTGGCCACCTTGCGGCGCGACCTGATTGGCTGAGTGAGGCGGGGCAATCAGGCAGGCTGGCTGAACCCGCAGCGGCGGTCGGATAACCGCGTCGCTGGCGGGGGTTCATGTGGATCATGCAGGTTCGCCTTGTCCGAGGGGGCCTGAAGCATCTCATCTGGCTCGCCGCTGCGTCCATGGACTCTCAAGGCAGCCGAGCCTCGGCCGGGCGAGCACATGTCTTTGATCCGCCCGCTGCATTCCATGCGCCGCAAAACGATGCCCGGTGCCTGCACTTCATCCGCAATATGGATAGTCCTCGTTGTGACGGCCGGTCAGCGGTCACCGACACTCCCCTCCCGGCCGGACAGCAATCGAACATCGCGGCCCGACCCGAACTGCTGCCGGACGGCGGCCGCGCTCCACAGCCGCGCGCCGGTCATGCCGGCTGCGTCCCGCCAGGCGATCGCGCCGTTTTCCACCCATCCGGCCATCGCGCCGCGGTGGCGCAGATCGCGCTGGTCGATCAGCAGGCAACCCGCGGGCCGTTCCTCTGCCACGGCAGCCAGCACCACCAGCGCGCCCGAGGCACAGGCCTCAGCCAGGCGCCCGGCCGCCCCCTTGCCGGACAGATGAATGACGGCCAGACCGCCGACAGCCGCGCGCCGGG
>CALLYR010000332.1 GCA_937859005.1 uncultured Paracoccus sp.
GGCGGGTCCGACGGCTGCGGCAGGAACCCCAGCTTCATCACCGGATAGAAGAACCGCGCCTCGGGAACCGCGACGCGCAGGTCGCAGGCCAGCACCATCCCGAAGGCGCCCCCCGCCACCGTCCCGTTCAGCGCGGCGATGGTCAGGCAGGGCAGGGTGGCGATCGTTCCCGACAGCCGTTCCCACGCGGGCGAGGTAGCCAGCCCGGCGCGCGCCGCGTCCAGATCGGCGCCGGCCGAAAACACCCGGCCCGTACCCGTCAGGATCACCGCCCGCGCCCCCCGGCCGGGTGCTGCCTCAAAGGCATCCGCCAGATCGTCCAGCATGGCGGCGGTCAGCGCATTCGCCTTGTCGGGGCGGTCCAGCACGATCGTCATAACCCCCGCGGCCGAGCTTTCCATGCGGATCATCGTTCTCTCCTTTAAGGTGCCGGGGCGCTGTGGCAAACAGGGCGCGTGACGCGCCCGCGGGCCCGATGAGGAAAGGTATCGACATGTTTTCGCGCATGACAAGTTCGGCCATCGCGATCCTTGCCCTGACGGGTCCCGCGCCGGCTGATGTGACCCCGGCCGAAGTCTGGCAGGGCTGGCTCGATTACTATCGGGCCAGCGGCTATAGGGTGACGGAGGGCAGCCGCAACGATGCCGGCGGCACCCTGACGCTGAAGGACGTGGTCTTCACCTCGGCCGCGGACGACGAAGGCCGGCTTGTGGCGACCGTGCCGGAAATCGCGCTGGCGCCCACCGGCGACGGCAAGGTGCGCACCACCCTGTCCGATACCGCCACCCTCGCGCTGACCATCGCGGACGAGGAGGACGGCCCCGTCGATATCGCCGCGACCGCAACCATGCCGGGATACGAGGTCGTGACCTCGGGCAGCGCCGGCGACATGACCCATGACGGACGCCTGCCCGAACTGGTGCTGACCGTGGACAGCGTGAAGTCGGGGACCGAGACGATCACCGCCCCGATCACGTTCAAGCTGCTGGACACCGCCTTCCAGGTGCATTCGGTCGCGGGCGACGTGACCACGATCACCTCGGACACGACCGCGAACCGGGCCGAGATTGCGGGCCGCGTCGAAAGCAGCGATCCGGCCGAGCCGGGCCATGTGACCTTCCAGGGCGCGCTGGACGGGCTGCAGGCGCGCGGCGAGTTCACGATGCCGAAGGGCGTGGACATGAACGGCGACGTGAATGCCGCGCTGAAGGCCGGAATGGCCGCGACCGGCTCGCTGAGCGTCGGGGGCGGGAGCCTCGATTTCGACTTTGCCGGCCAGAGCGAGGGCCAGCCCCAGACCGGCACCGGCAAGCTGGCGGGGCAGGGCTTCACGGTCGGGGCCACGTTCTCGGCCCGGGGGCTGGGCTATCAGGGCGACTCGGACGGGTTCTCGGCCGAAATCACCAGCAGCGACCTGCCCTTCCCGGTCAACTATTCGACCGAAAGTTCCAGCTTCGACATCCAGATGCCGGTGATGGCATCCGACACGCCGGTGCCGTTCAAGCTGGCCTATTCCATCGGCGGGTTGCGCCTGGGCGATGCGATCTGGGATCTGTTCGACGCCGGGCGCAAGCTGCCGCGCGACCCGGCCAGCCTGGATCTGGACATCACAGGCATGACCCGCGTCACGATGGACCTGTTCGATCCGGCCAATTTCCCCGACTCCGATGACAGCGGCGCTGCAGGGGAAACCGCGGCCGATCCCGGAACGGCCGGGGATCAGGGCGACCCGCAGGCGGGCGGAGCGGCCCCCGGCGATGGGGCGGGGGATGTCGCGTCCGGCGACACCGCCGGTGCGGACGGGATGGATGCCGCCGAGGCCGGCAAGGGCGACATGCCCTTCGAGCCCACCGAGATGACGATCAACAAGCTGGCGCTGGCGGCCGCGGGGGCCAGCCTCGACGCCTCGGGCGCGCTGACGGTGCCGGAGGGCGGCAGCATGGACGCCCCGGTGGGCAAGGTCAGCGCCACGATCCTGGGGGCGAACGGCCTGCTCGACAAGCTGGTGGAGCTGGGCGCCATCGGCCCGGACGAAGTGACGGGTTATCGCATGATGCTGGCGCTGTTCGCCAGGGCCGCGCCCGAAGGCGGCGACAAGCTGGTCAGCGACCTGGAGTTCAGGGAGGGCGGGCAGGTCTTTGCCAATGGCCAGCAGGTAAAGTGAGACCGGCGGCACCCGCCACCCCGGCCGGGCCGCGTGCCCGCCCCCTGACCGATCCGATGAAGGTGCGCCGATGAGCGTCGATCTGGCCCAGCTGACCCAGGACCTGCTGTCCGCCGCCCGCGCCGCGGGGGCCGGCGACGCCGATGCCGTGGCGATCCGGGCCTCGTATCTGTCGGTCGATGTGCGGGCGGGCGCGTTGGAACATGCCGAACGGGCCGAAGGCGTGGAAATCGGCCTGCGGGTGCTGATCGGCGGGCGGCAGGCCTGCGTGTCGGCCAGCGACCATTCGCCCCGCACCATCAGCGAGATGGCCGACCGCGCCGTCGCCATGGCGCGCGAGGCGCCGGTGGATGACAGTGTGGGCCTGGCCGCGCCGGACCAGTTGGCCGACCCCGCCACGCTGCCCGAACTGGAACTGGACGACGGCGCGCCCCCGCCCGTGCCGGAATGGCTGCTGGACCGCGCCTTGCGGGCCGAGGCGGCGGCGCTGGCCATCCCCGGCATCAGCATGGCGGAATCGGCGAATGCCTCGGTCATGCACCGGCAGTTGTGGCTGG
>CALLYR010000333.1 GCA_937859005.1 uncultured Paracoccus sp.
TGGCCGGTCCTGCTGGTGCTGGACGTGTCGGGACAGGCGCAGTCGGCGGCGGCGGTAGCGCTGGGGTTTGCGCGCCTGCGCCCCGGCCTGCGGCTGGCGGGGGTGGTGCTGAACCGCGTGGCGTCCTCCCGGCACGAGGCGCTGGTCCGCGACGGCATGGCGCAGGTGGGAATCGCGGTCTTCGGGGCATTGCCGCGCCGGGCCGATCTGGTCCTGCCGGAACGCCACCTGGGGCTGGTGCAGGCCGAGGAGCAGGGCGATCTGAGCGCCCGCATCGCCGCGCTGGCCGAATTCGTCGCCGCCCATTGCGATCTGGCCGCGATCCGGGGGGCGGCGGATGCCATGCTGACCCCTCCCGCACCCGTGGCCGTGACGCCCCCCGGCCAGCGGATCGCGCTGGCGCGGGATGCGGCGTTCTCCTTCGTCTATCCGCATCTGCTGGCCGGCTGGCGCGCGGCGGGGGCCGAGGTGCTGCCGTTTTCCCCTTTGGCGGATGAACCGCCGGACCCCGGTGCCGATGTCTGCTGGCTGCCCGGCGGATACCCGGAACTGCACGCGGGCCATCTGGCGGGGACGGAACGGTTCCGCGCGGGACTCGCGCGGTTTGGCGAGACGCGCCCCGTCCATGGCGAATGCGGCGGCTATATGGCGCTGGGGCAGGGGCTGGTCGCGGCGGACGGGACGCGGCACCGGATGGCGGGGCTGCTGGGGCTGGAAACCAGCTTTGCGAAACGCCGGATGCATCTGGGATACCGGCTGGCGGTGCTGGGGTCGCCCATCCCCGGCCATGTGGCGGGCAATCGGCTGCGCGGGCACGAGTTCCACTATGCCACCATCCTGTCGCAGCCCGACGCGGCCTTGGCGCAGGTCGAGGACGCCACGGGGGCCGAAGTGGCGGAAACCGGATCGCGCCGGGGCCATGTCACCGGGACGTTCTTTCACCTGATCGCGCCTGCGGGATGATGCGAACCCGCCCTGCCGGGCAGGGCCGCAGGACCCTTTCCGGGCGCTTGCCTGCCGGGGATATTCCGGCAGGACAGGCGGGCTGCCGGGCAGGGCGGGCGCTTGACGCGGAGACTGCAGGCTGGCACACAGAACCGTGACGGTTCCCCACGCCGGACAAACCGCACGGGGATCAAAAGGGAACGCGGTGAGGTGTAGCCATCAGGCGCCGAATCCGCGACTGCCCCCGCAACTGTAAGCGGCGAGCCGGCCCCGACCGCGCCACTGGCCTCCTTGGGCCGGGAAGGCCAGGGAACCGGCCCCGACCCGCGAGTCAGGAGACCTGCCGTCACCCAGCCGCCGGGCGCCCCGCCCGGTCCAACCATCGTTGCCGTCGGGGATGACGGGCAGGAGGGAATCATGCATATCGAACCGGGCGTCGTGGATGCCGCCAAGATCACGATGAGCTATGCCACCGCCGGGGGCGCCACGGGCTA
>CALLYR010000334.1 GCA_937859005.1 uncultured Paracoccus sp.
CTCGGCTGCGCCCTCGTCTGCCTCAACCAGATCAGAAGGTCTTGCTGGGCGCTCTTGATGTTGCCGCAGGCGACCAAGGCCAACAAGAAACGGTCCGATCCGTTCGGGACGCCGGACCCGCAGACCATCGATCTGAGATGGCTGTCGCACCTGGCCAGCCTCCTGCAAAGGGGCGCGAACAGCTGCCATCCGGATGCCGATCCAGCGCAGGGCATTTGCGCCGAAACCGGAATCGCCATCCACAGGGACCCATCGCCCCTGCCCTTCGACCACGCCGGGCTAGGGCGCATCCACCCCCATCCGGGCCGAGGGCGTCGAGCGCGAAATCGCCAGTTCCTCCCCGGTCATGTCCTCGGCAATTCCCTCGAACAAGGGCGTCGAAAGATAGCGCTCGCCCGTGTCGGGCAGCATGGCCAGCAGGACCGAGCCTTCGGGCGCGGTTTCCGCCACCTTCATCGCCGCGCCGAAGGTGGCACCCGCCGAGATGCCGCAGAAGATGCCTTCCTCGGCGGCCAGCCGCTTTGACCAGGCAATGCCCTCGGCGCCGGAAATGGTGACGATCCGGTCGTAATACTTTCCGTCCAGCGCCTCCTGCAGGACGAAGGGAATATAGTCCGGCGTCCAGCCCTGAATGGGATGGGGCTCGAAGGCCGGATGGCTTTCGGTCGCCTGATGAGCCTCGTTGCGGGTGTTGACATAGCCCGAGGACACCAGCGCTGCATTCGCAGGCTCGGTCAGGATGATCTTCGTGTCGGGGCGCTCGCGGCGCAGCACCCGGCCAACTCCGGTGATCGTGCCGCCGGTGCCATAGCCGGTGACGAAGTAATCCAGCCGCGCGCCCGCGAAATCGGCAATGATCTCGCGCCCCGTGGTCGCCTCGTGGATATCGGCGTTCGCGGGCGTCTCGAACTGGCTGGCCAGGAACCAGCCATTGGCCTCGGCCAGTTCCTTCGCCTTGACATACATGCCGAAACCCTTCTGGGCGCGCGGCGTCAGCACCACCCTTGCGCCCAGGAACCGCATCAGCCGCCGCCGCTCGACCGAGAAGCTCTCGGCCATGGTGACGACCAGCGGATAGCCCTTGGCCGCACAGACCATCGCCAACCCGATGCCGGTATTGCCCGAGGTCGCCTCGACCACCGTCTGGCCCGGCTTCAGCCGTCCATCGCGTTCGGCCGCCTCGATGATGCCCAGCGCCAGCCGGTCCTTGACCGATCCGGCAGGATTGAAAGCCTCAACCTTGACGTAAGCCGTGACATGGGGCGGCGTGATCCGGTTGATGCGGATCACCGGCGTGTCGCCGACGGTCTCGACAATGCTGTCATAGCAGCGGCCGCGCCCGCTGGTGGTTCTTGGCGCCATGATCTCCCCCGTTTCCGACGACCCGCAAAGCTGCGTGCCCCGAGAGGAAGATACTGCAATGGACCTGCGCGGACCATCGGACTCTGCGTGGCTCGGTCTGAGGGGGCTTATGATGGCGGCCCGGAACGCCTGCCGGACTGGAAACCGCCCACGGCTGGCGGTCCCGGCAGCCGCGCCGGTTTACATCCGGTTTCGGTCCAGCCCCCGCCCAGAGGGGGCGGGTCTGGCAGGCTCGGCGGGACGATCTTCACGGCGCGCGGTTACGAAAACCGAAGTGGGCGCGGCCTCACCGGCCTTGCGAGCGGCGCAACAGCCTTCCGGGAGGCTCGGCGGGTGCCGATTTGGTCGGGATCTTCGGCCACATCATGGGGCCCGGCTCTCGTGCGGACCGTCACAAGGCGTGCCGACGATCAACGGCGCCCGCGACCAGACCATCCCCATCGCTCTGCGTGCAGGTGAAACGGGCACCCCGTTCCGGCAACTGGATCGAGATCGGCGGCGAGACCTTCCCCCTGCAGGGAGAGCCCGACCGTGACGGCATGCGGCCCGTCTGGACCGTGGACCGACATCCATATCGCCGCGGTCGAAGTCTTGGGCAGCGTCCTGATGGCGAATCGAGCATGACGACCACAGCCTGCACCCTTCACAGCGCGTTCACGGACGAATGCCGCGGCCCCGCAGCCTTGGCCAACCTCCGCCGGACCCGGAAAAGCCCAGCATCGACCATCACCCTGAGAAGAACGGCTTCAGCTGTACCTCGCAGAACAACCGCGTGACGGCGATCTTCAAGCTGGAAAATGGCGAGTTTTCAGTTTCCAGGCAACGTCTTCTGACTGGTTTCAGAGGCATTGCGGAAAGCACGTGGTCGTCCCGGGACTTGAACCCGGAAGCCCGAAGGCGCCTGATTTTGAGTCAGGTGAGTTTACCAGTTTCTCCAGACGACCCACGTAGTGGGTCTAATAGCCCGGAACGTCAGGCAAGGCAAGCCGAGGCCGACCTGCACCCCCTCAGGCCCCGCCCGGAACGGATTAGCGCAAGGACTTGAAAAATCTGCGCTTTCCAAGAAAATGCCGGAATCTTGAATCCGCTGCGTCTATCGTTCCGTTACCTGGGCCACGCAATTCAGCGGCAGCCTGCCGCCGGGCGGCGCGCAAGCATCAGCCTTGCGCCAGCCGTTCCAGCCGCGCGGCCCGCAGCCGCGCGAAATCGTCGCCCGCGTGATAGGACGACCGCGTCAGCGGCGTGGCCGACACCATCAGGAAGCCCTTGCCATAGGCCGCCTTTTCATAGCTCTTGAATTCCTCGGGCGTGACGAAGCGGTCCACGCGATGGTGTTTCGGCGTCGGCTGCAGATACTGCCCGATGGTGATGAAATCGATATCGGCGGCACGCATGTCGTCCATGACCTGCAGGACGCCCTGCCGATCCTCGCCCAGGCCCACCATGATGCCCGATTTGGTGAACATCGCTGGGTCCAGTTCCTTGACCCGCTGAAGCAGACGCAGCGAATGGAAGTATCGCGCACCGGGCCGGACGGTGGGATACAGGCCCGGCACGGTTTCAAGGTTGTGGTTGAACACGTCCGGTCGCGCCTCGATCACCTTCTCAAGGCTGCCGGGATCGGTTTTCAGGAAATCCGGGGTCAGCACCTCGATCGTGGACTGGGGCGCGCGGTGGCGGATGGCGCGGATCGTCTGCGCGAAATGCTCGGCCCCGCCGTCCGCCAGGTCGTCGCGGTCCACGCTGGTGATGACCACATGCTTCAGCCCGAGGGTTGCGACCGCATGAGCCACCCGCCCCGGCTCGAACACGTCCAGCGCCTCGGGCTTGCCGGTCGCGACGTTGCAGAAGGAACAGCCGCGGGTGCAGATCTCGCCCATGATCATCATGGTGGCGTGACCCTGGCCCCAGCATTCCCCGACATTGGGGCAGCTGGCCTCCTCGCAGACGGTGGACAGCCGGTTTGTGCGCAGGATGTCGCGGGTTTCCTTGTAGCCTTGGCTGACCGGCGCCTTGACCCGGATCCAGGACGGCTTTTTCGGCTGGTCCTGGTCGGGCCGGTGCGCCTTTTCGGGGTGCCGCAGGATCGGAGGTGTGTCGGCCATGTCGTCCTCGCTTTGAGACCGGACCTAATCCTTTTCACGGGGTTGATCAACGCCGCCGTTCTTGGCACCTAGGCCGCCGTCTGCCGCATTGCGGAAAATTGCGGCCGATCAGACGTTGAAAGGACAAGAACATGAAAGTCGGCGACAAGCTTCCCCAGGTCACCTTCCAGACGCGCGTGCGCGACGAATCGGTGGGTGGCCCCAACCCCTATCGCTGGCAGCCGATGCACACCGACGATTACTTCAAGGGCAAGCGGGTGGTGCTGTTCTCGCTGCCGGGCGCATTCACGCCGACCTGCTCGACCTATCAGCTGCCGGGGTTCGAACAGGCCGCGGACGAGATGGCCGATCTGGGCATCGACACCATCTATTGCCTGTCGGTCAACGACAGCTTCGTGATGAACCAGTGGGCGAAAAGCCAGAAGCTGGAAAACGTCCATGTGATCCCGGACGGCTCGGGCCAGTTCACCGAAGGCGTGGGCATGATGGTGCGCAAGGACAACCTGGGCTTTGGCCCGCGGTCGTGGCGCTATGCCGCGGTGGTCAACGACGGCGTGGTCGAGCAGGTGTTCGAGGAGCCGGGCCGCTGCGACAACTGCCCCGAGGATCCGTACGGCGAAACCTCGCCCGAAAACGTCCTGGACTATCTGCGCGCAAAGGCCGTCAAGGCGGCCTGACAATGTGCCCTGCGGGGCGCGCGCGCCTGCGCCCGGCAGGTCCATTCCGGGCGGGTCAGCCGATCAGCGGCCGGCCCGCCCCATAGGTTTCGGCATAGTGGCGTTCCAGCCGCATCAGCGCCAGCCGCAGCACCACCTTGCCCGACCGCGCCGACCAGCCCAACCGGCGTTCGGTCAGTTCGATCCCTTCCAGGAAACAGCAG
>CALLYR010000335.1 GCA_937859005.1 uncultured Paracoccus sp.
GGCAGACCCGCTATCTGGCCGCCCATATCGTGCCCACCGTGGCCCAGCGGTCGCTGGAACCCGCGCGCTGGTGGATGCTGGTGATGGGGACGGCGCTGGCGCTGGTGATCTGGTCCATCGCGATCCTGATCTATTACAGCGTGCGGGACCGGCGCTGAGGCGGGCCATGATCCGGCTGGAGAACCTGACCAAGATCTATTTCCGCGATGGCCGCCGCAACCTGGTGGCCGACCGGCTGAACGCGGTGTTCCCGACCGGCGCCTCGGTCGGGCTTCTGGGGCGCAACGGCGCGGGGAAATCGACGCTGTTGCGGATGATCGCGGGGACGGCGCTGCCCACCTCGGGGCGGATCGTGTCGGACGGGACGATTTCCTGGCCGGTGGGCTTTGCCGGCAGCTTTCACCCCGACCTGACGGGGGCGCAGAACGTCCGCTTCATCGCGCGCATCTATGGCGTCGATACCGACGAGCTGGTCGATTACGTCGCCGACTTCGCCGAACTGGGCCAGAATTATCACATGCCCTTCGGCACCTATTCATCGGGAATGCGCTCGCGGCTGGCGATGGGATGCAGCATGGGCGTCTATTTCGACACCTATCTGGTGGACGAGGTGACCAGCGTCGGCGACGCCGAGTTCCGCGACAAGGCGCAGCGCGTCTTTGCCGACCGGATGAACCGGTCCTCGGCCGTCGTGGTCAGCCATTCGATGCCGATGATCCGGCGGCTGTGCAATATGGGCGCGGTGCTGGACCGCGGCCATCTGAGCGTCTTCGACAAGGTGGACGACGCCATCGCGTTCCATGAATACATCATGGGCGTGCCGGACACGATCGGGGACTAGGCCGTCAGCAATTCGCTGATCCGCGCGACCTGCGCCGCCACCAGCCCGGCATCACCCCGGCTTTCGACGTTCAGCCGCACCACCGGTTCCGTGTTCGACCGCCGCAGGTTGAACCGCCAGTCCGGGTATTCCAGGCTGATGCCGTCGGTGTCGTCGCGGACAATGGCCTCGCCTTCCAGCGCCGCCAGCACACGGGCGATGGCGGCGTCTGGATCGGTCAGGCGGAAGTTGATCTCGCCCGAGGACGGGAATGCCGCCATCCGCGCGCCGATCAGATCGGAAAGCGAGGCGTGCCGCCGCGACATCAGTTCCGCGACCAGCAGCCAGGGGATCATCCCGCTGTCGGCGAAGGCGAAGTCGCGGAAGTAATGATGCGCCGACATCTCGCCGCCATAGATCGCGCCCGATTCGCGCATCACCTGCTTGACGAAGGCATGGCCCGTCCGCGACTGCACCGCGCGGCCCCCCGCCCGCGCGATCACGTCGCGGGTGTTCAGCACGACGCGCGGATCGTGGACGATGCGTTCCCCCGGATGGCGTTCCAGGAAAGCCGCGGCCAGCAGGCCCACGACATATTCGCCGGGGATGAAGCGGCCATCCGCATCGAACAGGAAGCAGCGGTCGAAATCGCCGTCCCAGGCCACGCCCATGTCGGCCCCATGCGCACGCACCGCATCGGCCGTCAGCGGCTGGTTTTCGGGCAGCAGCGGATTCGGGATGCGGTTCGGAAAGCTCGCATCCGGGACGTGGTTGATCCGAACGATCTCCAGCCGCGCGCCGCGCCGGGACAGTTCAGCCGCAATGGCGTCGAATGCCGGCCCCGCGACGCCGTTCCCCGCATTGACCAGCAGCTTCAGTGGCCCCACCGCCTCTGCCTCGACGAAATCGCAGACGCGCGCGGCATAGTGGGCGCGCAGATGGGCGGCATCAAGGACGCGCCCCGGCGCGGACGCTGCCGGAAAGTCGCCCGACCGCGCCAGCGCCGCCAGGTCCGCCAGTTCGGTCGCCGGGTCCAGCGGCGCGGCCCCCCGCCCGACCAGCTTCATCCCGTTATAGTCGATGGGATTGTGCGAGGCCGTGACGGTGATGCCCCCGTCCGCGCCGGCATGGGCGGTGGCGAAATACATCTCCTCGGTGCCCGCGACGCCCAGGTCCAGCACCTCGGCCCCGCCCTCGGTCAGCCCGCGCATCAGCGCGGCGGCAAGCCGGGGCGAGCTTTCGCGCCCGTCGCGCCCGACCACCACCTGCACCGTGCCGGGGCGCGCGGCAAAGGCGCGGCCCACGCGCCAGGCGACGTCCTCGTCCAGGTCCTCGCCCAGACGGCCGCGGATGTCATAGGCCTTGAAGCAGGTGATCGCGCGCGCCGTCATGTCCGTCCCTTCGCTGTCCCGTGGCTCAGGGATGCCCCGGCCGGGAGCTGGACGCAATCATCCACCTTTTGGTGGGCTGACGGGGCGTGCTCCGCAGGCTAGACCTGTGCCCGAACGAAAAGGAGTGCCCCATGTCCGACGCCGCCAGCACCCGCGCGCTGATCGCCGCCTATTACGACGCCTTCAACCGGGGCGATACCGCCGCGATGGAGGAGATGCTGCACGACGAGGTCGAGCATCACGTCAACGAAGGCGGCATCCGCAAGGGCAAGGCGCTGTTTTCACAGTTCAACGCCCATATGACCGACAGCTATCGCGAAAGACTGACCGATCTGGTGATCTTTGCCAGCGAGGACGGCAGCCGCGCCGCCGCCGAATTCACCGTGAACGGCACCTATCTGAAGACCGATCCCGGCCTGCCCGAGGCGCGCGGCCAGTCTTATGTCCTGCCGGCGGGGACGTTCTTCACCATCCGCGACGGCAAGATCGCGCGGGTGACTACCTATTACAACCTGACCGACTGGACGCGGCAGATTTCATGATCGAGGTCCGCAGCCTGACGGGCGCCCAGGTCGCGGATGTGCTGGACGATCTGGCGCGGCTGCGGATCGCGGTGTTCCGGGACTGGCCCTATCTCTATGACGGCGACGAGGCTTATGAGCGCGATTACCTGCGCGCCCATGCCTCGCCCGGCGCGGTGGTGGTCGCGGCTTGGGAGGGCGACCGCATGATCGGCGCCGCCACCGGGGCGCCGATGGAGGATCACGCGGGCGACTTCGCCGCAGCCTTCGCGGACCGGCCCGAACGGCTGGAGGACATCTTCTATTGCGCCGAATCGGTGCTGCTGCCCGAATATCGCGGGCGCGGCCTGGGCCATGCCTTCTTCGACGGGCGCGAGGCGCAGGGCCGCGCCCTTGGCCGCCGCTACAGTGCCTTCTGCTCGGTGATCCGGCCCGAGGATCATCCGGCGCGGCCCCCGGACTATCGCCCGCTCGACGATTTCTGGCGCAAGCGCGGCTATGTCCCCCTGCCCGGCGTCGTGGCGCAGTTCCGCTGGCGCGATCTGAGCGAAGCCGAGGAAACGGCCAAGTCCCTGCAATTCTGGATGAAAGAACTGTGACCCGCATCGTCCGCATCGCCGCCGCCGCCTATCCTTTCGACTGGTTCGACGGCATCGCGGCCTATGAAGCCAAGATCGCGGCGTGGGTGAGCGAAGCCGCCGACTGCGACCTGCTGGTGTTTCCCGAATACGGCGCGATGGAACTGGCGAGCCTGGGCGGCCCCGCCATCGCCGCCGATCTTGAGGCCAGCCTGCACGAGGCCGCCCGGCACGAAGCCGCCCGCGACGCGCTTCACGCCCGGCTGGCGGCGGAACACGGCTGCCATATCCTCGCCGCCTCGGGTCCGGTTTTCGAGGGCAACCGTCCTGTGAACCGCGCGGTGCTGTT
>CALLYR010000336.1 GCA_937859005.1 uncultured Paracoccus sp.
AGGACGAGAAGATCCGCTTCCGCGACATCGCCGCCCAGCCGCGCAAGATCATCTCGTCCCCCACCTGGTCGGGCATCGAAAGCGAGGATGTCTGCTATAACGCCGGCTGGACGAACGTGCACGAGCTGATCCCCTGGCGCACGCTGTCGGGGCGCCAGCAGCTTTACCAGGATCACGAATGGATGCGCGCCTTCGGCGAGGCGCTGGTGACATGGCGTCCGCCCGTGGACCTCAAGACGATCAGCCCGGCGGCGGACCGGCTGGCGCCGGGAGAGCGGCACGTCGTGCTGAACTTCATCACGCCGCACCAGAAATGGGGCATCCATTCGACCTATTCGGACAACCTGCTGATGCTGACGCTGAACCGCGGCGGCCCGGTCGTCTGGCTGTCCGAGGTGGACGCGCGCAAGGCGGGAATCGTCGACAACGACTGGATCGAGGTCTTCAACGCCAATGGCGTGCTGACCGCGCGGGCGGTCGTGTCCCAGCGGGTCAAGGAAGGCATGACGATGATGTATCACGCCCAGGAAAAGATCGTGAATACGCCCGGCAGCCAGATCACCGGCCAGCGCGGGGGCATCCACAATTCGGTCACGCGGGCGGTGCTGAAGCCCACCCACATGATCGGGGGCTATGCGCAGTTGTCCTATGGGTTCAACTACTATGGCACCGTGGGATCGAACCGCGACGAATTCGTGATCATCCGCAAGATGGACAAGGTGGACTGGCTGGACAGTCCCGCAACCGTGGAGGCAGCGGAATGAAGATCCGTGCGCAAATCGGCATGGTGCTGAACCTCGACAAATGCATCGGGTGCCACACCTGTTCGGTCACCTGCAAGAATGTCTGGACCAGCCGCGAAGGCGTCGAATATGCCTGGTTCAACAACGTCGAGACGAAGCCGGGCATCGGCTATCCCAAGGACTGGGAAAACCAGGAGCGCTGGAACGGAGGCTGGATGCGCACCCGCGGCGGCCATCTGGTGCCGAAACAGGGGGCGAAATGGCGCATCCTGTCCAACATCTTCGCCAATCCCGACCTGCCCGAGATCGACGATTTCTATGAACCCTTCGATTTCGATCACGACCATCTGAAATCGGCGCCGGAAATGCAGGCATTCCCCACCGCCCGGCCGCGGTCGAAGATCAGCGGCGAGCGGATGGAAAAGATCGAATGGGGCCCCAACTGGGAGGAGATCTTGGGCGGCGAATTCGCCAAGCGGTCGCAGGACTGCAACTTCGACGGCATCATGAAGGACATCTATGGGGAATACGAAAACACCTTCATGATGTATCTGCCGCGCCTGTGCGAACATTGCCTGAATCCGACCTGCGTCGCCTCGTGCCCGTCGGGCGCGATCTACAAGCGCGAGGATGACGGCGTCGTCCTGATCGACCAGGAAAAATGCCGCGGCTGGCGGATGTGCGTGTCCGGCTGCCCCTACAAGAAGATCTATTACAACTGGTCCACCGGCAAATCGGAAAAATGCACGCTGTGCTATCCGCGGCTGGAATCCGGCCAGCCCACGGTCTGTTCGGAAACCTGCGTGGGGCGCATCCGCTATCTGGGGGTGATGCTTTATGACGCCGACCGGATCGCCGAGGCCGCGTCCGCCGAAAACGAGACGGATCTTTACGACGCGCAACTGGGCGTGTTCATGGACCCCAACGACCCCGAGGTGATCGCCGCCGCCCGCGCCGAGGGCATCCCCGAGGACTGGATCCGCGGCGCGCAGGCCTCGCCCATCTGGAAGATGGCGATGGACTGGAAGATCGCCTTCCCGCTGCATCCCGAATACCGCACGCTGCCGATGGTGTGGTATGTGCCGCCGCTGTCGCCCATCCAGAACGCGGCCGAGGCGGGGCGCATCGCCGTGCAGGACGACATGCCGGACGTGCGCTCGCTGCGCATCCCGGTGCGTTACCTGGCCAACATGCTGACGGCGGGGGACGAGGCGCCGGTGGTCGCGGCGCTGGAGCGGATGCTGGCCATGCGGTCCTACATGCGGTCCAAGACGGTGGATGGCGTGGTGAACCTGGGCGCCGCGCAGCGCGTGGGCCTGTCCCCGCGCCAGATCGAGGAGATGTACGACCTGCTGGCGATCGCCGATTACGAGGATCGCTTCGTCATCCCCACCACCCACCGCGAGTTGGTCGAGGATGCCTATGACCTGCGTTCGGGCTGCGGCTTCACCGACGGCAACGGCTGCTCGTCGGGGTCCAGCGGCAAGTCGCTGTTCGGCGGGGCCAAGCGGTTCCGCGCCCCCACGGAGTTCCTGTCATGAAAAGCTTCAAGGCGCTTTCGGCCCTGCTGGCCTATCCCACGCCCGAACTGCAGCAGGCGGTCCCCGCCATCCGCGCCGTCCTGCACGAGGAGGGCCTGTTCGGCCCGCAGCGGATGGACGGGATCGAACGGCTGCTGCGGCGGCTTGCGGACGGCGACATCTGGGACTTGCAGGAGGATTACGTCCTGCTGTTCGACCGCTCGCGCACGCTGTCGCTGAACCTGTTCGAACATGTCCACGGCGAAGGCCGGGACCGGGGCGGCGCGATGGTGGACCTGCTGGAAACCTATCGCGCGGGCGGCTTCGACCTGCATGGCCCGGAACTGCCCGACCACCTGCCGGTGCTGCTGGAATTCCTGTCCACCCAAGGTCTGGGCGTGGCCCATGACATCCTGTCGGATGCAGGCCCGATCCTGTCGGCGCTGAGCGACCGGCTGGCCCGGCGGGCCAGCACCTATGCGGCGGTGCTGGAGGCAGTGTCCACCTTTGCCCAGGCCGGCGACGACGCGCAGTCGGCGGCCCTGGCCGCAGTGCCCGACGACGATCCCGAAGACCTGGCCGCGCTGGACGCGGTCTATGCCGAGGCGCAGGTCGTCTTCGGCCCCGATCCCGAGGCGGGCTGCCCCGCCTCGCGCGAGATGCTCGCCCGGATGGCGCCCGCGCCCGCGCTGCGCTG
>CALLYR010000337.1 GCA_937859005.1 uncultured Paracoccus sp.
CGAGGAAGAGGTGCGCACGCGCGCGATCAGGGGCCAGAACATGTGGATCGTCTGGACCGGCGGCAACGACCGGTTCTGGGATTTCGCGGCGCGCACCGCGATCGGGTCGTTCGACCTGCTCAAGATCATGTCCTCGCATCCCGATCAGGCCTATGGCCGCGACAACCGCTTCCGCTATCTCGGCCTCGTCAACGAACCCTGTTTCACCAAGCCGCAGGGACCCGACCCGAAGCACTTTGGCCTGTGGATCGACCAGCGCGATCCGGCCTGCGCGCCAGATCCCTTCGCCAAGGCCGAAAGCTATCCCGGCGTGAAGATCGGCGCGCGGGGAACCGATATCACTACGACCGAGAAAGGCGAAAAGATTGTCAACAAATGGCCCGACTCCACCGAGGAAGGCGGCGTCCTGCCGGTCGGGTCGTATTACGGCGAACCGACCGGGGTGATGGGCCTGCGCCTGTTTCCCAATCCTGATTTCGACGCAAAGGCTGCGGCGGACTGGGACCCGGACAGGTTCTATACCGACCCGAGCTATTACAACCGCGCCGATCTGGTGCGGCCCTATCGCGTCGGCATGTCCTGCGCCTTCTGCCATGTCGGCCCCAATCCCGTCGATCCCCCCGACCGGATCGAGGCGGCCCAATGGTCCGAGATGACCTCGAACCCCGGCGCGCAGTATTTCTGGGTGGACCGCATCTTTTTCTGGAACACGCAGCCGCGCAGCGAGCCGGGGACGCCCTCGCCGAACGAAGGCAATTTCCTTTACCAGCTTTTCCACACCAATCCGCCCGGCGCGCTCGACACCTCGCTGGTCTCGACGGACTACATGAACAATCCCCGCACCATGAATGCGGTCTATGAGGTCCTTCCCCGTCTCAAGGTCGCCGCGCAGACCGGCTGGGAGACGCTGGAGGGGGGCGAGCTGGACAACAAACAGTTCCAGGACTTCGAGGCGACAAAGGCGCTTGCCCCGCTGTTCGACCCGGAAACGGGGGCGGCCGCGTCGATGCGGGTGCTGAAGGACGGCGCCGACAGCGTGGGCACGCTGGGGGCGCTGAACCGCGTCTATCTCAACATCGGGCTGTTCAGCGAGGAATGGCTGCTGCATTTCCGCCCGTTCCTCGGCGGGCAGAAGATCTCGCCGATCAGGATCGCGGATGCGCAGCGGAACTCGGTCTATTGGCAGGCGACCGAGGCGCAGTCGGTGGACATGGCGATCTTTTTCCTGGTGACCGCGCGCGCCGACCGGCTGGCGGATGCGCCAGGCGGTCAGGCGGTCCTTGCCGCGCAGACGCCCGCCGCGGTCGAACGCGGCGCGACGGTCTTTGCCGAAAACTGCGCCGCCTGCCATTCAAGCAAGCAGCCCACGCCCGATCCCGCCTTCGGCGTCGATCAGGGCGACTGCGCGGGCGGCGGCGCGGGTCCGGGCTATCGCGCCTGCTGGGACCGGTACTGGGCGTGGGCGCAGTCCGATGTGTTCAAGGAACGCATGGCCCGGATGGTGCGCGCCCCCGACTTCCTCGACGGCAACTATCTGTCCACCGAACGGCGCGTCCCGCTGGACGTGATCGGGACCAACGCCTGCAGCGCCATCGCGACCAACGGCCTTGCCGGGGACATCTGGGACAACTTCACCTCGTCCACCTACAAGACCCTGCCGCCTGTGGGCGAGATCACGGTGCATGATCCGGTGTCGGGGGGCGCGCGCGGATTCCAGTCGCCGGGCAACGGCCGGGGCTATCTGCGGCCCGCTT
>CALLYR010000338.1 GCA_937859005.1 uncultured Paracoccus sp.
GGTCAGCGGCACGCCCGTCGAGGACGCCGCTCCCTGCGCCGCGGTGATGCCGGGGACATAGGCATAGGGAACACCGGCGGCGGCCAGTTCCTCGGCCTCCTCGGAGCCGCGGCCGAAGATCAGGGGATCGCCCCCCTTCAGCCGGGCGACGGTCAGCCCCTCGGCCGCCAGTTCGACCAGCAGCGCGTTGATGCGGTCCTGCGGCACGGAATGGAAGCCCGCCGTCTTGCCCACGGAAATGCGGCGGGTGGCGGCGGGGATCAGGGCCATGATCTCGGGGCTGACCAGGCGGTCAAAGACCACCACATCGGCGGTTTGCAGGACCTTCAGCGCCTTGACGGTCAGAAGGTCGGGGTCGCCCGGACCCGCGCCGATGAGGAAGACTTTGCCCGACATGATGTCACCCTTGCTTGAAAGGCTGGGGATGTGAAGGGGGCGCGGCCGCCCCCTCCGGGTTCGTGAACGGCGATCAGTAGACGTCGTTCTGGGTGTTGTAGACGTTGAACTTGCCGGTCGGCGTGACCAGGCGCGGGTCCTTGATCACATGCTTCAGTTCCAGGGTCTTGTCGTCGATCACGACGATGGCCGATTCTTGGTCCTTGCCGTTCCAGACCGAGAACCAGATCTCGGTCCCGTCCTTGTTGAACTCGCCCTGCACCACGCGCGGCTGGCCTTCCGCGATCTCGGCCATTTCCGCGATGTTCAGCGTGATGATCTCGGGGTCCGAACCGTCGCCCGGCATCTTGTTGATGTCGAACACCGCAACCGAGCCGGAGATCGCCGCATCCGGGTTCAGCGTCGCATCGACATAGAGGTAATGCGAATTCGGATGCGTCTTGACGAAGAGCGAGCCGCCGCCCAGCGCCGGGAAGCTGTCCACGATCTTCCAGGCGTTGTCCTCGTGCTTTTCGGGGTCGGTCCCGATCAGCGCCACCGATTCGTCGCCCAGGTGCGAGGTCGCCCAGACCGGCCCGAAGGTCGGGTGGACGAAGTTCGCGCCGCGGCCCGGATGCGGGGTCTCGCCGCCGGTTTCGGTGATGGCCTCCAGTTCGCCTTCCTTGGTGTCGACCACCACCAGCTTGCCGCGCGCGTTCGCCGCGGTGATGAAGTACCGCTTGGAGGCATCCAGACCGCCGTCATGCAGGAAGCGCTCGGCCTCGATCTCGGTGATCTTCAGGTTCTTCAGGTCGGTATAGTCGACCAGCTGGATCTTCCCGGTTTCCTTGATGTTGACTAGGAATTCGGGCCGATAGTGCGACGACAGGATGGCCGCCACGCGGGGTTCCGGGTGGTAGGTCTGCTCGTCATAGATCATGCCGCGGGTGGACACGATCTTCAGCGGCTCGAGCGTCGCGCCGTCCATGATGACATACTGGGGCGGCCAATAGGCGCCGGCGATGGCGTATTTGTCCTCCCAGCCCTTCATCTTCGAGGTTTCGACCGAACGCGCCTCGGCCCCGATCTTGATGGTGGCGACGATCGCGGGTTCCTTCATCCACAGGTCGATCATGTCGACCTTGGCGTCGCGGCCGATCACCATCAGATACCGCCCCGAGGCTGACATCCGGCTGATGTGGACGGCATAGCCGGTGTCGATCACCGACTTGATGTCATAGGTCGAGCCATCGATCAGGGCGATCTGGCCGCCGTCGCGCAGCGTGACCGAGAACAGGTTCTCGATGTCCCAGTCGTTCTGCTTCTCGGTCGGCCGGTCCTCGGGCTTCACCAGGACCTTCCAGGTCTCCTTCATCTGGGGCATGCCGAATTCCGGCGGGCTGGCCGGCTCCTGCAGCAGGTAGTTCGCCATCAGCGTGACCTGCTGTTCGCTCAGCTGGCCCGAGGTGCCCCAGTTCGGCATCCCGGCGGGCGAGCCATAGGTAATGAAGCTGTGCAGATAATCGAAGCCCAGCTCGCGCGTCAGGTCAGGCGTCAGCGCCTTGCCGGTCGCGCCGTTGCGCAGCACGCCGTGGCAGCCCGCGCAGCGTTCGAAATAGATCGTGTTGGCCTCGTCGAACTCGGCCTGGGTCATGGCCGGCACGCCCTCGGGGGCGCCGGGGACCTGAAGCTGCTCCTGGCCGAGCACGTTGAGCGAGGGCTCGTACTGGTCCTGCGGCTTCGAGGTGTGGTCCTCGACCGTGGACTTCATCTCGGTCTGCTCGGCCGTCGGCAGGGATGCGCCTTCCGAACGGGGGGCAATCTCGACCGGGGTGTCGGGGCCGACCTTGGGGCCGGTAACCGCGTTGATGCTGCTCGTGCCTTCAGCGGGCGCTGCCGCATCCGCAGCGGGCGCCGCATCGGTGTTCGCGGCCTCTCCGGCAGGAGCGGTCTGCGCTGCAGGGGCCGTGGCAGCGGGTGCATCGGCCGCTTCGGGCGCGGGCGCGGTCTGCGCGAGCGCGGCCCCGGTTCCAAGGACGAGCGCCAGGGCCGCAGACGCCAGGAGCGACGTCCTGGCCGGGTGGGCTGGGGTCTTCATCGCGTTTTCTTCTCCGTTTGCTGGTGGGGCAACGAGATCGTTAGCAGCACTGCATCACGATTCCTTGACTTAGGTTAAGGTCGGTCATGCCGTTATCGTAAACAATTCGCACCGATCTCTTCCCTGGAACCGAAAGCGCCCGATCCCTCGCATGTTGACACTGTTTCGCCGCGAATGGGTAGCCCCCCGATTGCGCCGCCTTGCCGCGGGGCTTGCGCTGGGGCTGGCGGTGCTGTCCGCCCCGCCCGCCCACGCCGCGCCCCTTGGCCGGGATGCCGTTGCCAGCGTCACCGCCGCAGCACCCACCCCGGCCATCGCGGCCGCGCTGTTCGGCCTGCCGGAAGGCAGCGCCGTCACGCTGGACCGCCAGCAGGCGCCGGTTCCCGGCTGGCGCGCGCGGGCCAAAGGCCGCGACCTGGGGCTGATCGGCTCGACCTGGGAACTGGCGGGCTCGACCGGCTATTCCGGGCGGCCGCTGGACGTGCTGGTGGCCGTGACGCCCGGCGGGCAGATCGCGGGCGCGCGGCTGATGC
>CALLYR010000339.1 GCA_937859005.1 uncultured Paracoccus sp.
CACCAGCGCCCGTCCCGCCTGAACCGAGGCCGTGACCTCGGCCGCGACCGAGGCACGGGCGTTGCGGACCAGCACCGCGCCCAGGGCCGCCGCCAGCGCCAGCTGGACGATCACGACAAGGGCCAGGATGCGTGCGGTCAGGGTCACGCCTGCGGGTCTGCCATGCCGCGACTGCGGCTTGCAAGCACGCCCCGCGCGCTGCCCGCAAGCGGGGCTTTCGCGCAGGCCCCTGCCGGTCTAGCCTGCGCGCATGACCGATTACCACGACCTTGCCGCGCGAATCCGCGCCCTGACCCATGGTGAAACCGACGAGGTCGCGCTGATGGCGACGCTCGCCTGTGAAATCCACCACGCCTCCGGCCGCTTCGACTGGACCGGCTTCTATCGCGTGACCGGACCCGAGATGCTGAAGATCGGCCCCTATCAGGGCGGCCACGGCTGCCTGACGATCCCGTTTTCCCGCGGCGTCTGCGGCGCGGCGGCGCGCACGGGCGCGGTCCAGCTTGTCCCCGATGTGGACGCATTCCCCGGCCATATCGCCTGCGCCTCGACCACCCGCAGCGAGCTGGTGATCCCCGTCACCGGTGCGGGCGGGCGGCTGATCGGGGTGCTGGACATCGACAGCGACCAACCCGACGCCTTCACCCAACGCGATGCCGCGGCCTTGCAGGAGATTCTGGACGATGTCTTCGGACAACTCTGAACGCCATGCCCGCTGCCTTTGCGGCGCCATCCGCGTGACCATGCGCGGGCCGCTGGACGACATCGCCGCCTGCCACTGTGGCCAGTGCCGGCGCTGGTCCGGCCATGTCTGGGCGGCGGTCCCGGTCCCCGACGAGCGCCTGACGATCCAGGGCGCGGACAACATCCGCTGGTACCGGTCGTCGGACAAGGCCGAGCGCGGGTTCTGCACCATCTGCGGCAGCTCGATGTTCTGGCGGGCGATCGGCCGGGGCGACACGGATGTGGCGCTGGGCTGCTTCGACACGCCCACTGGCCTGCGGCTGGAACGGCACATCTGGACCGCCGACAAGGGCGATTACTATGACATCGCCGACGGGCTGCCGCAGGACCCCCGGCAATGAGACGCATCGGATGATCTGGGACACCATCGCCAATATCCCCTGGCCGCAGCTTGCCGCCTTCGTCACCGGGGGGTTGGTGCTGAACTTCGCGCCCGGACAGGACGTGTTCTTCGCCACCGCCTGCGGGGTGCAGGGCGGGCCGCGCGCGGGGGCGCTGGCGGGGTTCGGCGTGGGGCTGGGGGTGCTGGTCCATGTCGCCCTGACCGCGCTGGGGCTGGGGGCGGTGATCGCGGCCCATCCCGGCGCGCTGACGGCGATCAGATGGATCGGCGCGGGTTATCTGCTGTGGCTGGCGTGGCAGGCGTGGCGCGCGCCCCCGCCCGATCCCTCTGCCCGCGCGACCGTGCGGCTGTGGAACATCATCCGCCGCGGGATGCTGTCCAACCTGCTGAACCCCAAGCCGGTCCTGTTCCTGCTGGCGTTCCTGCCGCAGTTCACCAGCCCCGCGCATGGCCCGGTCTGGCACCAGTTGCTGGGGCTGGGGCTGATCTTTGCCACGACCGGCACGCTGGTCACGATGGGTTACGGCGTTGCCGCGGGCTGGCTGGGCCTGCGGCTGGGGCGGCGGATGGGGCTGCTGAACCGGATCGCGGCGGTGATGTTCGCGGGCCTCGCCCTGCGGCTGGTCGCGAAATGAGCTTCGTCTATCGCCCCACAGCCGAACAGCCGCGCATCCTGTTCGACGACCATGAAATCGTCGTGGTGGACAAGCCCGCGGGCCTGCTGTCCGTGCCGGGGCGGGGAGAGGACCGTGCCGACTGCCTGATCGCCCGCCTGCGCGCGGGTTTCCCGACCGTGCTGCTGGTCCACCGGCTGGATCTGGACACATCCGGCGTGATGGTCTTTGCCCTGACCCCCCACGCGCAGCGCCATCTGGGCCAGCAGTTCGAGCGGCGTCAGGTCAAGAAATCCTATCTCGCCCGCCTGTGGGGACGGCTGGAACCGAAGACCGGCACCGTGGACCTGCCGCTGATCGTGGACTGGCCGAACCGCCCGCGGCAGATGGTGGACCATCGGAACGGCCGCCCCGCCCGCACCGACTGGCGCGTCCTGCGGGCAAGTGACGAGGAAACCCGCGTCCGCCTGTTCCCCCTGACCGGGCGCAGCCACCAGTTGCGCGTCCACATGGCCAGCCTCGGCCATCCGATCCTGGGCGATCCGCTGTATGCCAGCGGCGCGGCGGCCGATCACCCGCGCCTGATGCTGCATGCCGAAACCCTGCGCCTGCGCCATCCCGACAGCAACGTGACCATGACCTTTTCCGCGCCTGCGCCGTTCTGACGCGCCCCGGCACCTTTCCGCGCGCGCCCGCGTTGTGCCCCGAAAGGAAGGAGCGACCCTCATGCGTATTCGCACCCTGGCCATCGCGTTGGCCCTGGCCGCCGCAGCGGCGGCCGGTGGGCGCGCCGTGATGACCCGCGTCCCCGCCGGGATCGAGCCCGTGACCGGCTTCGATGCCGCGCGCTATATGGGCCGCTGGTACGAAATCGCCCGCTTGGACCACCGGTTCGAGCGCGGCATGACCGATGTCACCGCCGACTATGCGCTGAACGGTGACGGCAGCGTGCGGGTCGTCAACCGGGGCCTGAAAAACGGCGCGTGGAAGTCGGTCGAGGGCACGGCGCATTTCCGGGGCGACCCGTCGGTCGCCAGCCTTGCCGTGACGTTCTTTCCCGGCTTTCCGGGGGGATATCATGTGTTCGAACTGGACCCGGATTACCGTTGGGCGATGATTTCGGGTCCCAACCGCGGCTATCTGTGGATTCTGGCGCGCGAGCCGGTCATGGACGAGGCGACCTTTGGGCGGCTGACCGGGATCGCACAAGCCAAGGGGTTCGACACGCAGGGCTTGATCCGGGTTTCGCACGGGCAATAGCATTGCCCGGAACCAGGGCGGGCGGGTTATCGCGGCATCAGGGAAGAATATCCCGCGACTGATCGCCCCGCAGGTGGTTCCGCAGAGTTTTCCAGCCGCCCGTCAGGCCGGCAGGGTCGGCCCTACATCCGTCGCCCGTAACCCGCCTTGGGCCCCATCAGCCACCACAGGATCAGGCCCAGGACCGGCAGGACCGCCACCAGGATCACCCACAGGATCTTTTTCCCGCCGGTGGCATCCGAATTGATGATCGAGGCGATCGCCCAGATATCGAGGGCAAAGATGACCAGGCCGATCAGGCCGTTGAACATGTTGGACATCGGGGACTCCGTTGGGCGGCGGGGCGGGTGCGGCTGCACCCCTTCCCCTTCAACAAGGCACGTCCCCGCGGGTTCCCTTACAGGACGTAACGCGACAGATCGGCCGACCGCGCCAGATCGCCCAGTTGCGATTCGACGAAATCCGCGTCCACCGTCACCGACTGCCCCGCCCGGTCAGGGGCGGTAAAGGACAGGTCCTCGAACACCCGTTCCAGCACGGTATACAGCCTGCGCGCGCCGATGTTTTCCACGCTGCCGTTCACCTCGGCCGCGATATGGGCCAGCGCGGCGATGCCTTCGGGGGTGAAATCGACCGTGACGCCTTCGGTCCCCATCAGGGCGGTGTATTGCCGGGTCAGGGCGTTGTCGGTTTCCGTCAGGATGCGGACGAAATCGCCCTCGGTCAGCGCGCGCAGTTCCACGCGGATCGGCAGGCGGCCCTGCAGTTCGGGCAGCAGGTCGCTGGGCTTGGCGATGTGGAACGCGCCCGAGGCGATGAACAGGATATGGTCGGTTTTCACCGGCCCGTATTTGGTGGAAACGGTCGTGCCCTCAATCAGCGGCAGCAGGTCGCGCTGGACGCCCTCGCGACTGACATCGGCGCCGCGGGCCTCGGCGCGGGCGCAGACCTTGTCGATCTCGTCGATGAAGACGATGCCGGACTGCTGCACCGATTCCAGCGCGGCGGCCTTGACCGCGTCGTCGTCCAGCAGCTTGTCGGCCTCCTCGGAGATCAGCAGGTCATAGGATTGCGCGACCGTGACCTTGCGGCGCACCCGGCGCCCGCCAAAGGCCTTCATCAGCCCCGACAGGTCCATCATGTTGCCGATCCCCGGCTGGCCGGGCACCTCCATCCCGAAGGGGCTGGAGGTGTCGGTCAGTTCCAGTTCGATCACGGTGTCGTCCAGCTCGCCCGTCTTGAGCTTGCGGCGGAACATCTCGCGCGTCTGCTCGCGCGCCTGATCGCCCGCCAGCGCCTCGATCACGCGCTCCTCGGCGGCCTGATGGGCGCGAGCCTTGACCTGTTCGCGCATCCGCTCGCGCATCTCGACGATGGCGGCGTCGGTCAGGTCGCGGATGATCTGTTCCACGTCGCGCCCGACATAGCCGACTTCGGTGAACTTGGTCGCCTCGACCTTGATGAAGGGCGCGCGGGCCAGTTTCGCCAGCCGCCGGCTGATCTCGGTCTTGCCGACGCCGGTGGGGCCGATCATCAGGATGTTCTTGGGGTAAACCTCGTCGCGCAGGTCGTCGGCAAGCTGCTGGCGGCGCCAGCGGTTGCGCATGGCGACGGCCACGGCGCGCTTGGCCTCGGCCTGTCCAATGATGAAGCGGTCCAGTTCGCTGACGATCTCGCGGGGGGTCAGGGCGGTCATGTCCTTGCCGCCGGGGCGGCCCTCATGTGGTGTATGGGGATATTGCAGGCGCGGGGGTCCGCTCAGGCGGCGATGGTTTCCACCGTCAGATTGCCATTCGTATAGACGCAGATGTCGGCGGCGATCTGCATGGCGCGGCGCGCGACCCCCTCGGCGTCAAGGTCGGTGTCCATCAGGCCGCGCGCGGCGGCCAGCGCGAAGTTGCCGCCCGATCCGATCGCGGCCACGTCATGTTCGGGTTCCAGCACGTCGCCGGCGCCAGTCACGACATAGATATGGGCGCCGTCGGTGACGATCAGCATCGCCTCAAGATTGCGCAGGTATTTGTCGGTGCGCCAGTCCTTGGCCAGTTCCACGCAGGCGCGCTGCAACTGGCCGGGCGCGGATTCGAGCTTGCGTTCCAGCCGCTCCAGCAGGGTGAAGGCGTCGGCTGTCGATCCGGCAAAGCCCACGACCACCTCGCGCCCGCCCGGCGTCAGGCGGCGGACCTTGCGCGCCGTGCCCTTCATCACCGTCTGGCCCACGCTGACCTGCCCGTCGCCCGCGACCACCACGCGGCCCCCCCGGCGCACCGCCAGGATCGTCGTGCCATGCCAGCCGGGAAATCTGTCGTCGCTCATGCCTCAACTCCGTTCGTCGAGGGTCAGATAGGCGCGCGCGGGCGGTTTCGCAACGCGGGGCAGGCGGTTAGGGTGATGCCCATGCCGACCGCGCCGCTGCTGAACGTCCATCTGGAAGGCTCGATGCTGGAAACGGCGCGGGCGGGGACGTTCCCGTTCATGGCGCTGCTGCAACGCACGGTCGAGGGCGCGGGCTGGCGCGTCGCCTGGCGCGATGCGGGGCAGGACCGCGGCCCGGTCCGGCCCGAGGCGGGCAGCCATGCGCTGGTCCACATGCAGAATCCCGGCAGCCCGCGGGTGCTGAGCCTGCGGCGCGCCTATCATTTCCCGTTCTGGACCATCGAGCCGGTG
>CALLYR010000340.1 GCA_937859005.1 uncultured Paracoccus sp.
AAGTACGATGACCAGGGTGCTGATCGCCGACGACGAGCCGAACATCGTCGTCTCGCTGGAATTCATGATGAAGCGCGAGGGATACCAGGTCATGGTCGCGCGCAACGGCGTCGAGGCGCTGGACACGATCCGCCGCGAACGGCCGCGTCTGGTCCTGCTGGACGGAATGATGCCCGGCATGTCCGGCTTCGAGGTCTGCGAGGCGGTGCGCGCCGACGAATCCCTGCGCGACACGCTGATCGTGATGCTGACCGCCAAGGGGCGTGAAACCGACGTGGCCCGCGGCGTGGGCGCGGGGGCGGACGCCTATGTCATCAAGCCCTTCTCGACGCGCGAGCTGGCGGAAAAGGTGCGGGACATGCTGAAGTGAGGCCCGATCGGTGCCTGATCGCCGCGGTGCTGGCCCCCGGACTGGCGCTAGCGGCTTGGCTGGGTCTGGGCACGGTAATTCTGGCGGCAGCGCTGGCGCCGGAACAGCGTGCCCGGTTGGGCGGCGTGCTGGCCCCTCTGGCGCAGACGCACGGGATGCTGGCCGTGGGCTGGTGGATGGCCGCGGCGGTCCTGTCCGGCTGGGCCGTCCATTCCCTTTACCGGCGCCTGATGGTGGGGCCGGCGCGGCTGGCGACCGCCGCGCGCATTCTGGCGCAGGACGCAGGCGCGCCGGATCTGCCGGCGGGCGGCGGGCGGACGATGCAGGCGCTGGCCGGTGCGGTGAACAGCCTGGCCGCGCAGCGCCGCGACCTGCAGGCCGACATGGCGCGGCTTGTGGACGAGGCCAGCCACAAGGTCGCGGAACAGCGCGACCAGTTGGCCGCGCTGATGACCGAGCTGAATCATGCGGTGATCGTCTGCAATCTGGACGGGCGGATCCTGCTCTATAACGGGCGCGTGCGCGACCTGCTGCGCCGGCTGTCGCCCCGCGGCGTCGCAGGCGCCGAGCTGGTCGGCCTGGGCCGTCCGATCGAGGCGGTGATCGACCGCGCGCCCATCGACTATGCGCTGGAAACGGTGCGGGGCAGGCTGGCGCGCGGCGTCGATGCCTCGGCTGCGGCGGCGCGGTTCGTCACCACCGCGGCGGGCGGCCAGCTTCTGCAGGTCAGCCTGGCCCCCGTGCGGCCCGCAGGCGCCGAGGGCACGGCGCTGTCGGGCTTCATCCTGACGCTGGACGACGTGACGGTGGAACACGAGGCCCAGTCCCGCCGCGACCGCGCCCTGCTGCAACTGACCGAGGCCAGCCGCGCGTCCGTCGCCAGCCTGCAGGCGGCGCTGGAGATGCTGGATTATCCCGATCTCAGCCCCGAGGAGCGCGACCGTTTCCTGGCCGTGATCCGGGACGAGGTGGGGGCGATGGGCAACCGGCTGGCAGAGCTGACCGAAAGCTCCTCGCAGGAACTGATGACCCGCTGGCCCCTGCAGGAGATGCGGGGCGCGGACCTGATCGCCGCAGCGGCCCGGCGCATCGAGGATGCCACCTTTCACCGGGTCGAAACCCAGCCGGTGGACGGGGAATTGTGGCTGTCGGTGGACAGCTTTGGCCTGATCGAGACGCTGGCCTATCTTGCGGCGCGGCTGGCGGCGGATGCGGGCCGGCCGGACCTGTGGCTGCGCCTGACGCTGGCGGGCAGCCGGGCGCATCTGGACCTGGGCTGGTCGGGCGGGGCCATAGCCTCCGAGACGCTGATCGCCCTGCAGTCCGAGCCGATGCAGATCCCCGGCCATCTGGCCCGCATCTCGGTGCGCGACGTGATGGAGCGGCATGGGGGCGAGGTCTGGCTGGAGCGCGAGCGCGCGGGCGAACAGCCCTTTTTCCGTCTCCTGCTGCCCCTGGCCGCGGTCGAGACCGTCAGCGGAACCTGTGCAATCGCCAGCCGCCCCGAATTCTATGACTTCGAGCTTTTTGCCGCCGACGAGGGGCGCGGCGCGCTGGACGACCGGCCGCTGGCGGCGCTGGCCTTCACGGTGTTCGACACCGAGACGACCGGTCTGGACCCGGCGGGCGGCGACGAGATCATCCAGATCGGCGCCGTCCGCGTCCTGAACGGCCGCATCCTGCGCGGCGAGACCATCGACCAGCTTGTCGATCCGCAGCGCAGCATCCCCGAGGCGGGCATCCCGATCCACGGCATCCATCCCCATATGGTGCGCGGCCAGCCCACCATCGCCGAGGCGCTGCCCGGCTTTCACGCCTTCGCGCAAGGCAGCGTGCTGGTCGGCCACAACCTGGCCTTCGACATGCGTTTCCTGAGGCTGAAGGAACCCCTGACGGGGCTGGCCTTCGACCATCCGGTGCTGGACACCTTGCTGCTGTCCAGCGTCGTCCATCCCGACGAGCCCAGCCACGCGCTGGAGGCCGTCGCCGAACGGCTGGGGGTTGCCATCGGCGGG
>CALLYR010000341.1 GCA_937859005.1 uncultured Paracoccus sp.
GAAACGGTCCAGCTCGCGCCGGTCGCGCCCCAAGGCGACGACCAGCGTACCCTTGCGGGTGACGCCGCCCGCGCGGTCGTCCCACCAGTCGATGGCGGTCTTGCCGTGGCGCAGGACAGGTTCCTCGGCGTTCTCGAACTCGCACCAGGGGGCCAGCATGCCCCCCGCCCACCAGGAACAGCCCTGCGTCCCCGGTCCCAGCGCCGGATCGACCAGCGTGACCCTGTGCCCGCGCCGTGCCAGTTCGGTCGCCACCGCCAGCCCCATCACGCCCGATCCCAGAACGACCGTCATGCCTGCCACCATTCGTGAAAGTGATGCACCGGCCCGTGCCCGCGGCCGACGTTCAATCCGTCCGCAGCGACAATGGCGCGGTGCAGCCAGCCATGCGCGCGTTCCACCGCCTGCGGCACCTCCATCCCCTGCGCCAGCCCCGCCGCGATGGCGGACGACAGCGAACAGCCGGTGCCGTGGGTGTTGCGGGTGGCGATGCGGGGCGCGGAAAAGCTGCGGACCTCGGACCCGACCAGCAGGTCGGTACAGACCGGCCCGTCCGCATGGCCGCCCTTCATCAGCACCCATTCCGGCCCCGGCGCGCGCAGCGCCTGTCCCTGCGCGACGCTTTCGGTCGCATCCTGCGCCACCATGCGGTCCAGCAGCCGTGCGGCCTCGGGCAGGTTCGGGGTCAGGACCGTGGCACGCGGCAGCAGGCGTTCGCGCAGCGCGGCAATGGCGGACAGGTCGATCAGCCGGTCACCCGATTTCGCGACCATCACCGGGTCCAGCACCACGGGCACCTCGTGCCCCGCCAGCCCGTCGGCGACTGCCGCAATGGCCTCGGCCGTGCCCAGCATCCCGATCTTGACCGCGCGGATGTCCAGGTCGTCGAACACCGCGTCGATCTGGGCGCGGATCATCGCGGGCGAGACGGGCTCCACCGCCGCGACCGTGCGCGTGTTCTGCGCGGTGATCGCAGTCAGGACGGATGCGCCATAAACGCCCAGCGCCGAAAAGGTCTTGAGGTCGGCCTGGATGCCGGCCCCGCCGCCGCTGTCGGACCCCGCGATGGTCAGCGCGATCGCCATGTGCCTTCCCTTCGGTTCGGGGATCAGCGGCATGGAAGGGGAACGGATGCCGCTGATGAGGCGGCGCAGACGACCCGTTCCCTTCGCCGGCATGATCCGGATCAGGTTCGATGGGTGCTGTGCCATGCACATCTCAGCCCCGCGCGGGGCGCCCCAACGAGCGTTGCGTCACTTATAGCCCCGTTGCCGCAAAGGGCAAGGGTCAGTTGACCCCGCGCAGCCGCACCGCCGCGCGGCTGGTCCGGCCGGCTGCGTCGATCACCGAAAGCTGCCCGTATCCGGGCCGCACCGGCAGATCGGCGACCGGCGCGGGACTGCCGATCACCACGGGCCGCCCGTCCAGCAGCCAGGTATAGGGCGCGGTCCCACCTCGCGCCCGCACGGACAGGCGATTGGACGACAGTTCGACCTCGGCCCCGTCGGGGGGAAACAGGATCGCCAGCGGTTCGGCCACTGGCGCGGCGGGGCCTGCGGG
>CALLYR010000342.1 GCA_937859005.1 uncultured Paracoccus sp.
AAATAGCCGAGCAGCATGATCGCGATGCCCGCCACGGCGAGGTTTTCCCTGGGATGGGCGGGGGCACCGGGGGGATGGGGTCCGGCACATCCCCCGCCGGTTCGCGGACCGCGGCTGTCCCGCTGTTCTTTTGTGCAGAGGGTGCCGCCTCCTCGGCCGGAACGGGCGGCACGGCCGCATCCCCCAAGGGTTCCGGGACCAGGGCCGCCCTGTCCTTCTGCGTCGTCTCGCTGTCCGCCCCGCGGGGCAGGGGCGCCGCCAGCGACAGCGCCGCCAGCGTCGCGCCGCACAGCAGCGTGCCTTGCGCAAGCCCCGTCCAGAATCCCGCCATGCCGTTCACGTCCACCCTTGTTGCGGCGTCATGCCTGCCCTTCCGTCCGCAGGGGCGGAATGATCCTGCGGCGGGGTTGACCCGTCGCGCGGCTTGACCCCATCTATAGCCGACCGGTTTTCCCGGTTCATCCCCCCATTGCAAGGCCCGATGCCGATGCCCGCTTCCCCCGACCTGTCGCAGCCCGCGATCCTGATGGTGGACAACTACGACAGCTTTACCTGGAACCTCGTGCATTACCTGGGCGAGGCCGGGGCAAGGGTCGATGTCGTCAGGAACGACGCGCTGAGCGTCGATCAGGCGCTGGCGCGGCGGCCTGCGGGCATCCTGATCTCGCCCGGCCCCTGCACGCCGGCGCAGGCGGGCATCATCGTGCCGCTGATCCGCGCCGCGGCCGAGGCGGGGGTGCCGACGCTGGGCGTCTGCCTGGGCCATCAGGCTTTGGGCGAGGCCTTCGGCGGCCATGTCGTGCGCGCCGCGCGGATCGTCCATGGCAAGGTCGATGACGTGCATCACGACGGCACCGGGGTCTTTGCGGGCCTGCCTTCGCCGCTGCGGGCGACGCGCTATCATTCGCTGGCGGTGGACCCGGACACACTGCCCGACTGCCTGCGGATGACCGCGACGGCGGGCGACGGGACGATCATGGGGCTGGCGCACCGGACCCTGCCGGTCGAGGGCGGGCAGTTCCACCCGGAAAGCATCCGGTCGGAACATGGCCACGCGATGATCGCGAATTTCCTGCGCCGCTGCGGGAACGGCGCGAGGGCCGCGGCATGACCGAGACCGCCACCGACATCCGGCCGCTGATCGGGCTGGCCGCCACCCGCCCCCTGACCGCGGCCGAAGCCGAAGCCGCATTCGGCGCGCTGTTCGACGGCGCGGCCACGCCCGCACAGATCGGCGGGCTGCTGATGGCCCTGCTGGCGGCCACCCTGATGGCCCGCCCGCCCAC
>CALLYR010000343.1 GCA_937859005.1 uncultured Paracoccus sp.
GGGCCAGGTGGCCAGCCTGCTGGGGGCCGAGGGCGCCAACATCCTGAAAGTCAGCCACAGCCGGCTTTTCCTCGACATACCGGCCAAGGGCGTGTCGATCGATGTCACCATCGAGACGCGCGGCGCGGCGCACGGCCAGGCCATCGAGGAAAAGCTGGTCCATCACGGCTTTACCTTGCGCCGCCTGCCGCCGCAGGATCTGGGGGACGGCGACCTTTCCTGAAACCGCCGGTCTGGCCTGCGCGCGGCTTTTTCACCCTGTATCGAGAGCAGCGTTCCACCCCCTGCGATAAGGAGTGCTGCAAACCTTCAATGTTTTCCCGGCCCGGCCCGGCAGGATAACCGGCGGCCTCCGGAAATTGCCAATTGGCAATTCCCTCGCGGCTAGAGCGGATTGCCCTCGGCATAGCGGCGGAAGAAGGCCAGAAAGGCCCGGTCCGGGTCCTGCGGGGCCTCCTTCCCTGCGGCCCAGTTGCGCCATTCGCCCTCGACGAAATAGATGTCATAGCCGGGATGGCGCAGCCGCGCGGTTTCATAGGTCGCCGTCTGCAGCGCAGGCCCCCGTGCCTCCAGCCAGGCGGGCCGCGCCCGCAGCTGCGGCGCGGACGGCGCCGACTGCCCGGCGGCGACGATTGTTTCGACCTGCCCTTCGGCCCGCGCCTTGCGGCCGATGCGGGAAAACTGCAGCGCGCGATCGGCCGCGCCGGTCGCATCGCCGTCCTTGCGCCACCAGCGCAGCTCGACATGGGTGACCGCCCTGCCCGTCTTGATCGGCTCGATCTCGACCATGAAACCGGACAATGCATTGACCTCGGCCACCGCCGGGTCGATGGCGCGCAGCTTGAGATTGGACCACGAGGTAAGCTTGCCCCTGGGCACGCCCATGATGCCGCGCAGCGATTCCAGCGTGAAGCGTTCCGACGCCTTCCAGCGCAGATTGCCGCGTTTCTGCACCATCTCGTAAAGGGTCAGCGCGTATTTGGAGGACAGCGCGAACATTACCTCGCGCTGAAGCCGGGCAAAGACCTGGCTGTTGCCGATGATCCGGCGCAGCCGCGCGGGGATTTCATATTCCAGCATCCCGTCGGCGCGGACAGATTCCAGGTTGCCACCCAGAAGCTGCACCCGCTCGATGGCAGGCTCGCCGTCACGCACCACCGCGACCTTGACGATCGCCGACATCAGCCGCTCCAGGCTGTCGCCGATGCGGTCGTTGGAATTGTGGCTGCCGCGCAGCATGGATTTGGCGATCAGATGGGTGACCGGCTTGTCGATGGCGTCCCAGGCGTTTTCCAGCAACTGGTTATAGATGCGCCGGTCGTTCAGCGTCAGCGGCGTGACCTCGACCAGATCGACCAGCTCGCCCGGCTTGACCAGGCTGTCGGCATTCGGCCGTGCCGCCACGGTGCGAATCGCTGCTTCGTCCATCTGTCCCTACCTCCGCCAGCTTACATTGGTAGTCCAGGGGACGTAAGTTTTCCAAGGAAATTCGCCGACCACCGTGCGTTGCACCCAAAAAGTAAGCAACGCCCTGCCGGCGGCCGGGCGGGTGATTCGCAGTCTGTTGCTTTGACTGGGAAATACTCCGGTTGCCCGGCACGCTGGCCCGGCCACCCGATCCGTAAGACTTCCACCCCACCCGGAAGGTAAGCCAGACCGCCCCGATTCGTAAGAATTGGCATCCCGAAAGGTAAGGCCATCCATCCCGATAGGTAAGAGATAGAGCGATTAAGTCTTCATATTCAGCAGGTTGTCAGGCATGAACTTAGAACTTTCTGAATCTAGAACCAAGGAAGGTTTTTTATCCACAGGATTGGGGACAAGTTTGCTGCACCGCCGGGCCAAGGCTTACAAATCGGGATGCCGTCACCCCGGCTATCCGCAGAAACCTGCTCATTCCCGGCGATGTGCCGTCCTGGACGCACAGGGCCACCCCTTCCGATTGTTACGCGCCGGACGCATTGAAAACCGAACTTTACGCGCTGACCGGTTCGGTGCATGGTCGCTGCAAACAGATGGGCCCCTCATGGACAGCGTTCTGCCTGCCGTTACTCTGGACGAGCTTTCCATTCTCAGCCGCCGTGCCTCGACCGTGATCGAGCGGTTGCGCGAACGGGTCTTCGCGCCCGGCACGCAAAAGCAGCTGGACCTGCGCTTCAACGTGCGCACCGCGGCCGAAATGGTCGGCCGCTCGGAAAAGGCCATCCGCGACGCCGAGGCCGACGGCCGCCTGCCCGAACCCGTCAAGGACGGCACCACCGGGCGGCGCAGCGGCTATTCCCTGGCCGAGGTCAACCGCATGCGCGAGGTCTTCGGCACCCAGCCGCACCGCGCCCCCGGCGACCCGGCCCTGGTCCTGGCCGTGCAGAACTTCAAGGGCGGGGTCGGCAAATCGACCATCGTCACCCATCTGGCGCAGTATTTCGCGCTGAAGGGCTATCGCGTCTGCATCATCGACTGCGATTCCCAGGCCTCGACCACCGCCGTCTTCGGGCTGAACCCGGATGTGGACGTGGACGAGGACGAGGATACGCTTTACCCCTTCCTGCAGCATGGCGGCCCCAAGTCGCTGCACTATGCGCTGCGCGCCACCTATTGGCCCGGCATCGCGATCATCCCGGCCAATCTGGGGCTTTATGACGCCGAATACGAATTCGCCGCCCGGATGGCGCGCGAACCGGCCTTTGTGCTGGACCGCCTGCGCGAGGGGGTGGACAGCATCGCCGACCAGTTCGACATCATCCTGCTGGACCCGCCGCCCGCGCTGGGGATGCTGTCGCTGTCGGTGCTGCGTGCGGCCAACGCGCTGCTGATCCCGGCGCCGCCCAACAACATCGACTTCGCCTCGACCGCGCATTTCCTGAAGATGATGGAGGCGACGCTGGCCGAACTGGCGCGCCACGGGGGCGCGCGTCACTACAGCTTCGTGCGGATCCTGACCTCGAAGATGAATGACCAGAAATCCGCCCATCAGGCGATCAAGCGGATGATGGACGCGGTCTTTCCCCAGGACATGCTGTCCGCCGTGCTGAAGGACAGCGCCGAGATCGACAATGCGGCGGCCAATCTGATGACCGTCTATGAGTTGACCGGGCCGGCCACGCGGACCGAGACCCACAAGCGCTGCCGGGCCTATCTGGACGCGGTCGGACGCGAGGTCGAGTTGCTGGCCCGCAAGACCTGGCCCAGCCACCACCGCGACCTGCGCAAGGAGGGGCTGCTGTGAGCAAGCGTCACGACGCGATCTTCGACGACGTGCTGAAGGACCTGCCGGACGGCGAGGCCCCGCCGGACAAGGCCGCAGCCCGGTTCCTGAAACGCTCGAACGCGCTTTCCGACAGCGGCGAGCGCGAGGAGAAGGTCCTGC
>CALLYR010000344.1 GCA_937859005.1 uncultured Paracoccus sp.
GGACCTGCGCATCCTGGCCGAAACGGTGCTGGTGCCCCTGCGCGGCGAGGTCCGGGTGGAACTGCGGCTGCGCTCGGCCCAGACCTGGCTGAACGCGCGTTTCGGACAAAGCCTCGCGGGGGCGGCATGAAGACGGTCTTCATTGGCGCGGTCCAGGGCTCTGCGGTGGCGCTGCGGGCGATCTGCGATGCCGGAATGGCGCCGGCGCTGGTGGTCACGCTGCCGCTGGACCGGGCCGCGGCGCATTCCGATTTCGCCGATCTCGGCCCGATCGCGGAAAGCTGCGGGGCGGCGCTGCTGCGCGTCGCGCGCAGCGACGGCCCCGAGCTGCTGGACCTGCTGCGCGACCTTGCGCCCGACCTGGTCATGGTGATCGGCTGGTCGCAGCTGGTCGGTCCCGATCTGTGCGCGATCCCGCGGCTGGGCGTGCTGGGCTTTCACCCCGCGCCGCTGCCGCGGATGCGCGGGCGGGCGGTGATTCCCTGGCAGATCCTGACCCGGCAACGGCAGGGCGGCGCCACGCTGTTCTGGATCGGCGAGGGGATCGACGACGGCCCGATCGCGGCGCAGGCCGTGTTCGCGGTCGACCCCGACAGCATCACCGCGCGCGTGCTCTATGACCGCGCCGTGGCCGAAATGGCCGCGCTGCTGCCGCCGCTGCTGTCGGATCTGGACGCCGGCCGCATCCCGGCCACGGCGCAGGATCACGACCTGGCCACCCTTTGCGCCCGCCGCCGCACCGAGGACGGCTGCATCGACTGGCACCGCCCGGCGGCCGAGATCGAGCTGCTGGTCCGCGCCGTCGGCGACCCCTATCCGGGCGCCGCGACGGCGCTGTCCTGCGGCACCCCGGTCACGGTCAGCCCGGCGCGGCTGCACGCGCGGCCGGGTTACTTCATCGGCCTGCCCGGCCAGGTGCAGCAGATCGAGGACGGCGTCGCCACGGTGATGTGCGGCGACGGCGCCTGCCTGGACCTGCTCGACTGGACCACCGACGGCCGGATCGCACGCCATGCCATGCTGAGAGGACGAAATGCTTCTGCCGCTTGAACGCCAGGGACCGGTTCTGGTCATCGCCCCGCATCCCGACGACGAGGTGCTGGGCGTGGGCGGCACGCTGGCGCGGCTGGCCGATGCCGGGGTGGAAACCCATATCGCCATCGTGACCACCGGCCGCG
>CALLYR010000345.1 GCA_937859005.1 uncultured Paracoccus sp.
GCCAACCACAGGCCGCTGACGCCGCTCATTCATCTGGAACGGGCCGCGGCCACATTCCCCGACCATCCCGCCGTGCGCCACGGCCGCATCACCCACAGCTATCGCACGCTGTGGGAACGCAGCCTTCGGCTGGCCTCGGCGCTGCAGGCCCACGGGATCGGGCGGGGCGACGTGGTGTCGGCCATGCTGCCCAACATCCCCGCCATGATCGAGGCGCATTTCGGCGTCCCCATGACGGGCGGTGTGCTGCACAGCATCAACACCCGGCTCGACGCGGCGTCGGTCGCGTTCCAGCTGGACCATGCCAAGGCCCGCGTCGTCATCTGCGACCGCGAATTCAGCGAGGTCATGCGGCAGGCGCTGCTGATCGCGGAATCGAACCCGCTGGTCATCGATCTGGACGACCCCGAGCACGGGGATGACGCGCCCTTCCCCAAAGGCCCCCTGATCGGCCGGATCGAATATGAATCGTTCCTGGCGCAGGGCGACCCGGATTTCCGCTGGGTCGAACCCCGCGACGAATGGGATGCGATCACGCTGAACTATACCTCGGGGACCACGGGCAACCCCAAGGGCGTGGTCTATCACCACCGCGGCGCGGCGCTGATGGCCTATTCCAACACGATCTGCGCGGGGCTGGGGCGGCATCCGGTCTACCTATGGACGCTGCCGATGTTTCACTGCAACGGCTGGTGCTATCCCTGGACCGTCCCGGTTCAGGCGGGCACGCAGGTCTGCCTGCGCTGGGTACGGGCCAAGCCGATTTATGACGCGATCGCGGACGAAGGCATCACCCATCTGTGCGGCGCCCCCATCGTGGCCTCGCTGATCTGCAACGCCTCCAACTCCGAACGGCGCGCCTTCAGCCACAAGGTCAGCTACAACGTCGCAGGCGCCCCCCCGCCCGAGGCGGTGCTGGCGCAGATGGCCGCGGCCGGATTCGACATCACCCATGTCTATGGCCTGACCGAAACCTATGGCCCCTCGGTCGTGAACGCATGGCATGACGAATGGGACGCGCTGGATGCGGCCGAACGCGCCCGCATCGCCTCGCGCCAGGGGGTGCGCTATCCCGCGCTGGAAGAACTGGCGGTTCTGGACCCCCAGACGATGACCCCCGTTCCCGCCGACGGCGAGACGATGGGCGAGGTGATGATGCGCGGCAACATCGTGATGAAGGGTTATCTGAACAACCCCTCCGCCACCGAAGAAGCCTTTGCCGGCGGCTGGTTCCATTCGGGCGACCTGGCCGTGCGTTATCCCGACGGCTATATCCAGCTCAAGGACCGGGCCAAGGACATCATCATCTCGGGGGGCGAGAACATCTCGTCGATCGAGGTCGAGAACGCCTTCTACAGCCATCCCGCCGTCGCCGCCTGCGCGGTGATCGCCCGCCCCGACGAGAAATGGGGGGAGGTGCCGGTCGCCTTTGTCGAGTTGAAGCCCGGCCAGTCCGCGACCGAAGCGGATCTGCTGAACCACGCGGCGGAACTGCTGGCGCGCTTCAAGCGGCCCAAGGCGGTGATCCTGGGGGAAATCCCCAAGACCTCGACCGGCAAGCTGCAGAAATTCGCGCTGCGCAGCCGGGCGTAGGGCGGGATCGGTGCGGCGGCGCCCGGACCGGCGCCGCTGGTGCAGGTTGCGCATTTCCTGTCCGCAACAGGCAGAATATCGCCATGACGTGGCGCGACGGTGCTGACGGCAAGGCGCCGTCCCTGTTGGCGATGCCTTCCGGCAAGGGCGGAACGAAAACCGCGCCGTCCGGGGCCCCGGATGGCCTTTCAAAGCCGCTGGCCGACGGCCACGGGGCAGCGGCGGCCCGCACCCCCTCCCTCCCGCGCCCGGTGCGCCCTTCCGTTTCCGCCGCGGCTGTGCGACCACTATCCGTCCCTGCCTGCAGGCAGGGACGGCACCGGGGGCGCGCATCCATGCTGACGATCCATCACCTGAACGACAGCCGCTCGCAGCGCATCATCTGGCTGGCCGAGGAACTGGGCCTGCCCTACCGGATCGAACGCCACCGCCGCACCGCCGCCGGGCTTGCGCCCGACAGCCTGCGGCGGCTGCATCCGCTGGGCAAGGCGCCGCTGGTCGAGCATCATGGACGGCAGGTCGCCGAAACCGGCGCGATCGTGGCTTACATGGCGCGGGGCAGCGCGCTGCTGCCCGATGAAGGGTCTGACGCGGGCGATGAGGTGCGATACTGGATGCATTACGCCGAAGGCTCGGCCATGCCGCCGCTGCTGATGCGGATGGTGATGACGCGCCTGAGCCAGGGCGCGCCATGGATCGTTCGTCCGGTCGCGCGGGGACTGGCGGCGGGGCTGGACCGCACCTGGCTGGGGGCGGAACTGG
>CALLYR010000346.1 GCA_937859005.1 uncultured Paracoccus sp.
GCCTGGGTCAGGGCGGCATTCGCATTCACAACCACCGCGCCGATCTTCCAGGCGCCGAACATCGCGGCCACCTCGGCGAGACTCTTGCGCAACTGGATCACGACGCGGTCCCCTGGCCGGACGCCTTCCTGCCACAGGCGCGCGGCGACGCGGTCCACCTGATCCGACAGTTCGGCATAGGTCACGCTGTGGCCCGGATCGACAAGGGCCGTCTTGTCCGCGCGCAGGGGCAGGTTGTCGGCCAGCAGCCGGTAGAGTGTCGGAGCAGGCCCGGTCATGCGTCCGCTTTCCCTGCCTGTTCCACCTTTTCCTCGCGCTGGGCGCGCCGCATGGCAAGCGGGCGGGAATAGATCCGCCCCGGCGATCCCACCACCAGGGAATCCGGGGGCACATTGGTGGTGACAAGCGTATTGGCCCCGATCCGCACGCGGTCGCCAATCCGGATACGGCCCAGGACCGAGCTGTTGGCGCCGATGAACACATCATCGCCGATCACGGGGGCGCCCGGGCGCATGTTGGTGCCGATGGTGACGTTGTGCATGATCCCGCAGCGGTCCCCGATCACGGCATCCGGGTGGATCAGTTGCATTCCGGCATGGATGATGTGGAAATCCTCTCCGATCTGGACCTGGGGCGGAATGGCGACCTTGGTGACGTTCAGAATGGTGTGCCGCATCAGGCCATAGAACTTGCTGCTGACCCAGCGCGCGGCGGGATTGCGCAGCCCGATCGTCCAGCGGCCATAACGATAGATGCACAGCGAAATGAAACCGGGGTCCAGGACCGATCGGTCATGGCGGATATAGTCGCCTTTAATCTTTTCAAACAAGGAAATCCTCACCAGTCAGGCTTGTAATCCTGTTGCGATCCCTGGTGGATCGACAAGAATCAGCATAGCACCGGAAGCCTGCGACGGACCAGATGTAATGGCCGACGATGCGGCCGCGCAACAGTTGTCCTTTTGGTCATAACAGAAGATCCAGGGTCCGCCGCACATCCGCGGCCGGAACGGTGAAGCCGCCTTCGGCGCGTTCGCCGATCACGGCCGCAAAGCGCTGATTCCGGCGGTCGGTCATCAGTTTCAGCGCGATCGTCACGCGGTCGGGCGGCTGCAGGGTCAGCAGCGCTGCATGGTCGGGCATCACGGCCAGACCATGCGCCAGCTGGCTGCCCTCGACCCCGACGATCACCCGCGCGCCCGAGCAGGCGGCCACAAGCTCATCCACCGTGGCCTGCTCCGGTTCCACCACGCGAAAGCCGCAGGTGCGGACCAGGTCGTCGGCCAGATCGTCCTCGTTCGTCAGCACGCGACGCGTGCCCTTGACGCCGCGGCGGATGAGCACGCCCGGAACGTCCGGGCCCGGCTGCCCCTTTACCAGCCGCTCGCGCAGCGCCCGTGCCCGTTCTCCCTTGCCGGGGTTGTTCGGCAGGTCATCGAACAGGATCAGTTCGGAGAAATGCGCGTTCCGCACCCGCTGCGATTTCAGCCCCAGCCGAACCTCGTAATCGGGGACATGGCCCGAGCCTGTCGGGGCGATGGTGACCGCGCCATAAGGTTCGGCCAGCATCCAGGTCAGGCAGTCGTCCAGCAGCCAGTTGCCGAACCACTTGCGTCCGACCCAGCTGTCATAGATCGCACCCGTCAGCTCGATGTCGGACCCGTCCTGTCCGGCCCGGCGTCCTTGACGGGGTTCCAGATGCATTCGGGCGCGGCCGCAGCGAAGAATGCCGTTGCACAGCCGGACCCCCTGAAACCGCCGGGCGGTCGTCGGTCCGACATATTCGTCGTCCACCCCCCTCAGCCCTTGGACCACAACGTTCAGCGGCGCGAATTCGGTGGCGCGGATACGGTCCATCTGGTTGTCCAGCATGACCGCAGCCTCGCGTCTGAGCCGCGTGGCGGGTGAAACGATCCATTCCTCGACCGCCTGGTCAAACAGGCAGGGCGAGGTTTCGACAAGCCGTTTCAGGCCATCCTTCACCTGCGCGACAGCGCCACGGATCACACACATCTTCTGACCGGATGAAAAAAATGCCACGTTGCCCGCAGGGGGCCTCGATTCAAGTCACGACGCCGGAATCTTACGGATCGCTGCGCAGTAATCACTGCGCGTGCCGTCATGCTAAGGTCCCGGCGCCGATTCGAGCAAGCGTTTTGTTTTGCAACGCATTTTCGCCGATCCACGACATCCGCCGCAGAATCGGATTTGTCATTCCCGCCGCCTGCCCTAGGATGGCCGCCGTTCCACGGTCACGGAGAATGTCATGCTTCGCCCTGTCGTATTCTGTCTTGCGGCGCTCTTGTCGGGTTCACCCGCGACCGCCGCCGCCCCGTTCGAGGCGCGCGTGATCCAGTCGGGCCACAGCCTGACCGATCCGATCCCCGTACCCTTGACGCGGATGCTGCAGGAAATGGGCATGCGCCACCCGGTGATCGACCCTTCCACCATTCCGGGCAGCACCATGGACTGGCGCTGGACGCATGATGCGGGCGTGCCGGGAAAGGACGCCCGCCGCGACATCGGCAACTATGACGTGCTGGTGCTGACCGAACGTGTGCCGCTGTCGAATACGATTCAATGGCACAACTCCGAGGCCGAGGCCCTGCGCTGGACCCGCCATGCCTGGAAGCACGGCAACGACGGCAAGGGGGCCGCGACGGTCATCTATGGGTCCTGGGTCGAGGTGATCTCGGGACCCGGTTTCGAAAACCCCCACCGGGACCCCGAAGGCCATCTGACCTTTCGGGAACGGATGCCGCTGGAGATGGTGCGTTGGGAGGCGATCGCCGACCATGTGAACGCAAATCTTCCCAAAGGGGCGCCGCCGGTTCCCCTGATCCCCGGACCCCTGATCATGCAGGCCATGGCCGAGGCGGTCGCCGAAGGCCGGGTGCCGGGCATCGCGAAGATGGACGACCTGTTCCGTGACGACATCCATGTCAACGACACCGGCGCCTATCTGATCGCGCTGGCGCATTACGCGGTCATCTATGGCCGCGATCCCCGTGAACTGCCCGACCGCATCGGCGCCCACGGGCAGGAGGAGCTTGCCGCCTTCATGCAGGATCTGGTGGCCAGGGTCATCGCGTCCTATCCGCGCGCGCGCCCCCAGACATCCTGATCGGGCAGGGGCGG